>NZ_JBFUBU010000010.1:0-117338 GCF_056405595.1 Polaromonas sp. P1_G1 | reverse complement strand
GGATGCAAGGCGCGGTGCGACGCCCATAGTTCATCTATGGGCTAGCGCCGCAACGCCGCAGACCGCCCGAGAAGGCGCTTGCCCTTCGGGTTGGGGTGAAATCGGGCGATTGAGCCACCCGGGCCCTTGCATGGGCATAAGCCCATGCGGCGTGCCCGGTCGGCCCACTCATCCCGATTGCACCCCAACGTGACCCCACTTAGATCGTAAACAGGTTCTAAACGCCTCATTCCCCCAGCACAAATCCTTCGCGCCGCGGATCGGCGCCGCCGACCAAACCCTGGGGTGTCACCACGATGCCCTGCAGGCCGCTGGTGAACTCGATGGCCTGCACCTCATGGCCCAGCGCCTTCAAAGGGCCGGACAGCTTCTCGAGCTCGCTGCCCAGCTCGACCTCGGTGGCACGGTTACGGCTGCCCATATTGGGCAAGGAAATCGCCTGCTGCACGTCCAGGCCCCAGTCCAGCACGCCCACCAGCGTCTTGGCCACGTAGTTGATGATGGCACTGCCGCCGGGCGAGCCCACCGTCATCTTGAGCTTGCCGTCGGCGTCGAACACCAGCGTGGGCGACATGGTGCTGCGCGGGCGTTTGCCGCCTTCGATGCGGTTGGCCACCGGCAAGCCGTTTTCTTCGGGCGCAAGCGCGAAGTCCGTCATCTGGTTGTTCAGCAAAAAGCCGCGCACCATGATGTGGCTGCCAAACACCGCTTCAATCGTCGTCGTCATGGACACCGCGTTGCCGGCCGGATCAATCACCGAGATGTGACTGGTCGCCGGGATCTCCGATTCCTCATCGGGTGCCCAGGCCATCTTGACGCCGGCCGGCACGCCCGGCGCGGCGCGCTTCATACTCACGTCGCTGCGGATCAGCGCGCTGCGGGTCTTGAGGTATTCGGGCGAAACCAGCGCCGTCGCCGGCACGTTCACAAAATCAGGGTCGCCCACGTAGTAGTCGCGGTCGGCATAGGCCAGGCGGCCGGCTTCCGAAAACAGGTGCACGGCCTCGGTGGAATTCGGCCGCACGCCGGACATCGGGAAGCGCTCCAGCGCGCCCAGCATGGCCAGCACCGCGATGCCGCCCGACGACGGCGGCGGCATGCCGCAGACCTTGTAGGCGCGGTAGGTGCCGCACAGCACTGTGCGTTCCCGCGCCTGGTAGCCGGCGATGTCCTGCAGCGTCATGCCGCCGGGCTGGGCCTGGCCGTTCACGGCGGCCGAGATGTCACGCGCGATCTCGCCTTTGTAAAAAGCATCCGGGCCTTCCTTGGCGACGCGCCTGAGCACCGCCGCGAAGTCCGGGTTCTTCAGCGTGGCGCCCACGGCCAGCGGCTCGCCGGCCGTGTCATAAAAATAGGCGCGTGCATTCACGTTGGCACGCAAGGTCTTGTCGAGTTTGATCACGGTGTGCAAGCGCTCCGACACCGCAAAGCCGCTTTCGGCCAGGCGTATGGTGGGCTCGAACAGTTTTTCCCAGGGCAGCTTGCCGTGCTTCTGGTGCGCGAGTTCCATCACGCGCAGCAGGCCGGGCACGCCGACGGACTTGCCGGAATTGATGGCCTCCCTGAGCGGCAGGGGTTTGCCCTTGGCGTCGAGGAAGCGGTCGCCTTTGGCCGAGGCCGGCGCTTTCTCCCGGCCGTCATAGGCGTTGAGCGCCTTCTGCGTGGCGTCGTAACTCACGATGAAGGCGCCGCCGCCTATGCCCGAGGATTGCGGTTCGGTCAGGTTCAGCATGACGGCGGCGGCGATGGCCGCATCCACCGCGCTGCCGCCGGCCTTGAGCATTTCCTGCCCCGCGCGTGTCGCATGCGGGTTGGCCGTGGCGATCATGAATTTTTTGGCGCTGACGGCCTTCTTTTCGGTGTAACCCGAGGAAGGCTCGGGCGCGACATCCTGGGCCGGTACCGGCTGCAGCTGCGCGTGCACCGCCGCCTGCGACATGAAAAAAACAAAACCCAGCTGCGCCAAAGCGCGTGCTCTTGTGTGTAAACGCATCGTCTTTCCTTGTGAGATTTTGGGAATAAAGGTGCCCGCTCAGTGAGCCGGCAGATGTCTGGCGAAAAATTCGCGGATCCTCGCGTGGGCGGCGACGCGTGCGGCGGGGTTGCCGCCCACATGCACGGGCTTGCCGCCGCGCACCACGTCTTCGCGCAGCTTGACGGCGCTCAGCTCGTCAAAGCCGTGGTAGGCCTCGGGGTAGACCTCGATATCGACGGGCTGCCCGCGCTCCTTGCTGCGCTCGGCCAGCTTCTGGCAGTAGCGGGCCGGCGTCCAGTCGTCGAGCTCCCCCGCCAGGATGAGCAGCGGCGCATAAGCCACGTAGTCGGGCCTGGCCGCCAGCGTCGAGGCGCAGCCGGGGTACATGGCGATCGCCGCGGCAAAGCCGGGCGCGCCCTGTTTTTTCACCGGCAGTTCGGCATTCATCACCTGCACGGCCGCCGTGCCGCCGTGCGAAAAGCCGATGGCGCCTATCTTGCCCGTCACCACGTCGGCACGCGTGTTGAGGTATTCGATCGCGCCGTAGGCATCGAGCCAGCGCTGTTCTTCCTGGATGGAACGGGCCTTGGGCGTGACCGTGCAGATCTGCCTTTCGCCGCGCGGGTTGAAACTGTCCACCAGCAACACCCCGTAGCCCATGCCATTGAGCAGTTTGGCGGTGTCGCGAAAACGCTGGGTGATAGCGCCGTTTTTTCCCAGGGCACCGGCGCAGCCGTGGAACATCACCAGCGCGACAAAGCGGCCCTCGGTCGCCGGCTTGTAGAGATAGCCGTCCAGCACCAGCCGTTCCGTACCCTGCCAGCGGTCCAGGCTGGGGAACTGCACTTTTTCCTGCGCCAGGCAGGGCAAGGCCAGCACCGCCAGCGCGGCCAGTTGCCATGCCTTAACGCGCCACATCAAAGCCCTCCACCTTCAGCAGGTTCGGTTCTTCAACGCGCAAGGCCTGCGTGTTCTCACTGGGCTCATGGTCGGCCGCCGACCCGGGAGCTTCATCATGGGTAGAGGCAACGATGGCGGCCTGCTGGCGCGCCGCATCGCTGGAGCGAACGGGCGGCACCACGGGCGCGGGGAAGGACGGCGGCCGCACATCGATGGCGCCCGAGAGTGCATTGCCCACGCGCACCGAAGAAAAGCCGGCGACCTGGCCGATTTCCGTGCCGTCCCAGTTGAGCTGGCCTACCGCGCCGTCACCTATGCCAATGGTGGTGCCCGGCGTCAACTGCTCGAGGGTGAGCACGCCGCCGGCACTCGCGATGCGCACGGAGCCGGTGCCGGTGGAGGTCGGCGAGCTGTCGTAGCTGTCGGTCTTGAAGCTGATGTTGCCGGCGCCGCGCGCTTCAATCGTCGCCACGTCGGTGCTGGGCCGGATGGCAATGCCGGTGCCCGAGCCCGCCGCGATGCCGGACAGCGTGATGTTGCCGGTCTGCGTGAGCCAGCTGTTTTTGCCGCTCGCCATGTTGATGCCGTCGCCGCCGCCCGTCGCCGTGCCGGTGGCCGACAGGTCGCCGCCCACGCTGCGGACCGTGTTGGTGCCGCCTGCCGCCAGCGAGATGCCGTTGCCCGACCCGACCGCCTTGCCAGCCAGCACAAGCTGCCCGTTGCCGGTGGATTCAATCAGGTTGGTGCCCGAGCCCAGCGCCAGCGCGCTGCTGGTGCCGGCCGATTGCGCATTGATGGTCAGCGCGCCGTCCACCGTGCGCAAGGTGTTGTTGCCGCTGGTGCCCATGCCCAGCCCCGAACCGGCGCCGGTCGCGGCCGATTGCGCGTTGACGCTGAGGCTGCCCTGGCCGCCGGCCTGCACCAGGTTGTTGCCGGTGGCCATGGACACGCCGACACCGCGCGCGCTGTTGCCGCTCAGGCTGATGTTCCCGCCCTGCGACAGCACCGAATTGTTCAGCGAGCCGAAGGTGATGCCGTCACCGCCGTTGCCGCTGGTGCCCGACATCGCCAGCTTGCCTCCGGCGGTCTTGACCTGGTTGGTGCCACCGGCCAGCGAAATGCCGTTGCCCGAGCCCGCGGCCGTACCGGCCAGCGCCACCTGTCCGGCCCCGGTCGCTTCGAGCGTGTTGCTGCCCGAGCCCAGCGCCAGCGCGCTGCTGGTACCGGCCGACGAGGCGTTGACCGCCAGCAGGCCGTCAACCGTGCGGACGGTGTTGGTGCCGCCGCTGCCCATGGTCAGGCCCGAGCCGGAGCCGGCGTTGCCGGACTGCACGTTGAGCGTGACGTTGCCGCTGCCGGCCGCCTCGACCAGGTTGTTGCCCGAGCCCATCAGCAGGGCGCTGCCGCCGGTATTGCCGGCCGTGAGGGTGATGCCGCCCGCGCCCGAGGTGAGGATTCTGCTGCCGCCGGTCAGTGCGATGCCTTGCGTGGCGCCCGCGCCTGTGCCCGACACCGAGATGTTGCCGCCGCCGGAACTGAGCGTCGCGAGGTTCATCGCGACCGGGCGATTCGCCGTGAGCATGATGTTGCCCGCGCCAGTGGACTCGACCTTGGCCTGGGCCGCGCCGTCGCCCAGCACGATGGCGCTGCCTGTGCCCGTGGCCGTGCCGTTGATGGCGATGTTGCCGCCCGCCGTGCGCATCAGGTTGGTGCCGGTGATCATGGACACGGCATTGCCCGAGCCGCTGGAGCTGCCGGTCAGCGACAGGCTGCCGCTGCCCGTGGCCTGCAGGGTGTTGGTGCCCGAACCTATGGCCAGCGCGCTGCTGGAGCCTGTCGATTTGGCGTTGATGCTGAGCACGCCGTTCGCGACGCGAATCGTGTTGGTGCCGCTGGAGCCCATGGTCATGCCCAGCGCGTTGCCGGTGGACTCGGCGCTGATGGTGATGTTGCCGGCGCCGGTCGACTGGATGATGTTGGTGCCGCTGTTCATGCCGAAGGCCGTGGCGTCGGCATTGCGGGCATTGATGGTGATGTTGCCGCTAGTGCTCTGGATGGTGTTGGCGCTGGTGCCCATGGAGAAGGCCTGGCCCGTCGCGCCCTTGGCGTTGATCAGGATGTTGCCGGCGGCGCTGCTCAGCAGGCTGCCGCCGCCCACCATGCGAAAACCTATGGTGGTGACGCCGCCGCCCGTGGCGTAACCGGTCGTGGGATCCGGGCCGCCGCCTATGGTGATGTTGCCGCCGTTGCTCACGACCTGCGCGCCCGAGCCCATGGACACCGACCCGACGGCAGAGCCCCCCGCGGAGGCCGAGTTCAGCACCACGTTGAGCTTGGCCGTGCCGGAGGTGATGTTGGCATTGACGTTGACGTCGCGATTCGCCAGCAGGGTCAGGGTGCGGTCGGTGGCGCCGTTGTAGGCGATGGCGCTGCTGACCGTGATGTCGCCCAGCGACGTACCGGCGCTGGCCGTGCTCACGGTCACGTTGGCCGTTCCCAGCTGGTTGACCAGCGTGGTGGTGTTGAGGATGGACGTGGCGCCCGAGCCGGTGAAGGTGTTGCTGCCGTTCCAGGTCGCAGTGTTGCCGCCCGTCGAGATCGTGATGTTGGTCGGGTCCAGCAGCAAGGAGCCCGCGCCGCCATGAGCCGCCGTGAGGTCGGCCGTGCCCGCGTAATCCAGGAAATTGACGCCCGACACTTCGGCATTGCCGCCCTGGCCGCTCGCCGCGCCGCCTTTGGCGCTGATGCTGCCGTAGTAACGCGTGCTCTCGTCCGACCAGGCCACGACCTTGCCACCGTTGCCGGTGTTCACGGCGTCGGCCTTGATCTGCGCATCGGCGTCGACAAAGGTCGCGCGGGCGCGCTGCTCGCTGCCGGACCCCTGCCAGTTGCCGCCCAGCAGCGCGGTGCCGCCGCCGGCGTCGCCCGAGGCATCGACCCGCGCGCCGGCAAACAGGCCGACCTTGTCGCCCAGCACCTTGACGCTGCCGCCGGTCTGGCCGGCGCCGTAGCCCGAGGCGTCGAGCGTGCCGCTGACGGCGACGACGCCAGTGTCTCCACCTTCAAGCCGTATCACACCATTCCTGTTCGTCAGGCTTCTGGCCTGCACCGTGCCGCTGTTGTTGAGCACGGTGGCCAGCGGGTCGCCGCCCGAGCGGGCGGCCAGCACGACCAGCCCGCCGTCGGCCTGGATGGCGCCGCTGTTCGAGGCCAGCGCCGCCAGCGCGGCGCCGTCCACTTGCAGGTTGAGCAGGCCGTCGCCGTGCAGGTCCAGCGTGACGGCATTGCCCGCGCCCATGGCCACGGTGCCGCGTTGCGCGCTGATCGTCCCCTCATTGGCGACCTGGGGGCCTATCAAGGCGATGTAGCCGCCCTCGCTCGCCGTGAGCGTGCCCTGGTTGAGCACTTGTCCAGCTGCGCCGGCGCCCTGGGTGAAACGCATGTTGCCCGCGGCGAAGTCGGCGTTCGAAATGTCCAACGTGCTGGCCACCAGCCCGCCGACGTTGATGCTGGAGCCCGGCGCGAACAGCACGCCCGCGGCATTGACCAGGAACACTTGCCCGTTGGCATTGAGCTGACCGTAGATGCGGGAGGGATCATTCGACATCACGCGGTTCAGCGCGATGGAGGAGCGCGAGGGCTGCACGAAGTTCACCTTGGCCGCCGAGCCGATGTTGAAGCTGTCCCACTGCGCCGTCAGCTTGTCGCTGAGCTGGTTGACCGTCAACACGTTGCCCGAGGCTGCGATGCTGCCCGAACCGCCGACCACCTGGCCGTTGGTGGGCAAGGCATTGCCCGGCAGCGCGTCGGCGAAAACCCGCCCCGCCTGCAGCGCCAGCACGGCCAGCATGACGGCGTTCAGCAGGGGACGGAATGAGCGGGCGGAGTGGGAGAAGCGGCGGTGGACGGAATGCATGCGTGACTCTCTTTCTCAGAACCTGTACTTGAAACCCAGGCCGTAACCGGTCACGTCGGCGCCTACGCCGGGCGCGTTGCCGGACGAGGCGAAGACGGCGCCGGTGCGGAAGTTGTAGCTCGCGGAGCCGTCGTTGCGGATGCGCGAATAGGTGCCGTAAACGCTGAGGTTTTTGCTGACGGTGCGGTTGAAGCCCAGCGCCACCAGGGTCGCCCCCAGGCCCGCGGTCGAGCAGGCGCGCAGCGCGGGGTCGTTGGACACCACGCTGCAGGTGCCCGGCGAAGCGCGGCCGGCGCTGGCGCGCAATTCCCACGGGCCTATGGTGTGCGTCACACCGACCAGCCCGGCTCGGCGGCGATAGCCTTGCAGGTCCAGCACCGTGTTGCCGGGGATGACGTCCGACTCGGAATACGAGAGCTTGTCGAGCAGCAGGGAGAAGGTCGTCGAGCCCACCGTGTAGCTGGCGCCGAAGCTGGCGGCCCAGTCGCGTGACGAGCTGCCCTGCGTCACCGCCGTGGCCGACGAGCCGACGCCGCGGTTGTTGCGGCCCAGGCTGGCGATGCCGAAGTACTGGTTGTGCTGCTCGTAGGCGATGCCGAATTTGAACGGACCATTCACGTAAGAGCCGCTGAAACCCCAGGCCGAGCCCGCGCCCAGGTCGGGCGCGGGGCGGCGCCCGTTGTTCGAATAGGCGATACGCGCCGACAGGCCCTTCCATTCCGGCGTGGCGTATTGCCACACGCCCGGCTGCCGGCGTATGAAGGCCGCGTCGTCGTTGTTCGCGTCGCCCACTTCGGTGACCGGCCCGGCCACGCTGGACGAGCCCACGCCCAGGCCCGGTGAACCGATGATGCCGCCCGCGCCGCCTATGCCGTAGTCGTTGAAAGGATCGAACTTCGCAGTCATGTCGCGAAAGGGCATGGTCCACTGGCCGTAGCGCACGGCGCCCCAATCGGCGCTGCGCAGGCCCACGCCCGCATCCTGCAGCGTGGTCGCCGCGTTGGATTCAGGGCGCTCGGAACTGGGGCCGGACTTGGGCACGTACTTGTAGGCCACGCCGGCCTCCACCTGCCAGAAGGCCTCCAGCCCGCCGCCCAGGCCCAGCGCGCCGCGCACCCCGATAGAGGATGAAGGGTCGCTGATGCGCAGGTAGGAAGGCAGCTGCCTGCCCGTGGGCGCGGCCGACTGCGTGGCGCCTCGCGGGCCGGCTTGCGTCGCGCCGTCGCGGGCGACCTGCTCGAACTCCAGGCCGAAGCCGCCGAAGATTTCAAACTTGTCGGCACTCAGTTCCGGATCGTCCGACAGCGAGGAACCCAGCCCGGCGAAGGCTTGCGGCGCCCCGCTGACCTGCAGCCACAAGGTCGGGCTGTGCGAGGCTTCGACGGTGCTCGGCGTGCTGGAAGGTTTGAAGGCCACGCCGACGCTAACGGTCAGCGCCTTGGGCCGCGTGAAGACCAGCCCGAGGCCGGCGCCCTGCAAACTCCTGTGGTTGCTCACCTGCGCAGGGTCCCAGGGATTTTTGTCGATGCGCACGCGGCCCGCGTCGTAAAAGAGAAACCCTTCCACACCGAAGCCGCCCAGCCGGCCCAGGCCATGCCGCAGCTCCAGCCGGGACAGCCAGCCCTCGTCGCCCGCGCCCTCGCCTTGCGGATAGGCGCGCACGCCGTTGGGGCCGCCCAGGAAAAACTCTTCCGACGAGTCGAGGTTCTTCGAAGCCTGCTGGCCCGACAGCGACGCATGCAGCGTGAAGCCGCCCGGCAGTGCCTGCAGGCGCGAAAGCGCCCAGTTGAGCTTGTTGAACTTGCCGGCCGTCTGGGCCGCGCGCGCGTCGAAGGCCGCGTCCGACATGGTGTCGCGGCTCAGGCGGCCGCGCGTCAGGCCCAGGGAATAACTCGTCAGCGCGGGGTTGCCGGTCACGCCGTCGCGCCAGTCGCCGTAGAGGTCCAGCCTGGCCAGGGTCGACGACTTCTTGACGTCCAGGCCGGCCTGGTTGACGCGGTCTATGTAGTTCTTCTGCTCCAGCGTCAGCTGCCCGGTCAAGTTGGACTGCCTGCCGCGCATGAAAGGGTAGGCGACAAAACCGCTGAGGCTTTCGCCCTCGCCGCTGGCATCCAGCGGCGCGAAGTCACGACCAATTTTATAGAGCAGGTTGGTGTAAGCCAGGCCCGCGCGCAGGCCGGAGCCGCCCAGGGGCGCGGACACCCCCAGCGTCTGGGCCGTCAGGCCCTCGAAGCTCGTGATGCCTTTTGCGCTCCAGGYCTCGCCCAGCCCCAGCCAGTCGTTGGCCGACAGCTCCACCGTGAGCCGGTTGCGGCCGGTGTAGCTGTTGCCCTGGTTGTCGAAACCGAAGCGCGCCTGCGCCAGTGGGCTTTCATTGACGCGCACCACCAGGTCGGCCGTTCCGGGCTGGGCGCCCGCGCGCAGCACCGAACGCACGGTGATGCCGGGGAGGTCCGACAGCAGCAGCAGCGCGCGCTCGATCTCGTCCTCACGGATCACCGCGCCGGGAACCAGGCCGTCTATGAAGCGGCGCGCGACCTCTTTGTCCAGGCGCACGTTTTTGGCGGGCTCCACGCTCACCGTGCCCAGCCGGCCCTCCTGAATGTCCAGCCTGACCGTGCCGCCCGCAATGTCCTGCGCGGGCAGGTTGGCGCGTGCCACCAGGAAGCCGCGCGAGCGGTAAAAGCGGGTGATGCGAGCGGCGGCCTCGGCCAGCGCCTCGAAACCGATCTCGCGGCCGGTGAAACCCTGCAGCTCTGCGGCCAGGGCCTGCGCGTCGATGGAGTCGTTGCCGCTGAACTCGAAGCGTGTCACCACAACACGCGCGCCGGTGTCGGTGGACACCGCGCGGCTTTCTTCCGCGGGCTTTTCAATCACAGCCGGCGCCGGGTTGCTGATGCCCGGCGCGCGTTCGCGGATGGACTCCAGCATGCGGCCGGCGTCGGGCGCCTGCGCGAAGGCGCCATAACCGGAAAGCGCCAGCAAGCCGCCGATGACACTGGGTTTGAAAGGCCGGCTTCTGGATCTGTTCACGTTGGTTGCTTGCATCTGTAGTTTTTGAAAGGCTCTCCACCGGTCCCGTGCCGCGCATGAAAGCTGGTTTCCCCCGCCGGATATTTGACTTGTATTTATCTGTAAGGGCCAGTTCGAAATACCCGCCCATATCCATAACCTGAGGTTATTTATCTACGCAGAAAATATGTATCCGCGTGCGCAAAGCGGGGGAGTGTGGCATCACGGTATGGCTCCTTCCCCCGCTGGGGGAAGGCTGGGATGGGGGCCCGCGGCGTCTGATGTTGCGCCGTGTGTGTATGCAGGCCGGCGGCCCTCACCCTAACCCTCTCCCAGAGGGAGAGGGAACAAGATGAGAGGACTTTGTGAGCGGTGCTCTGGAGCCCGTTAACGCGCGAGGAACTTGCCGAAAAAGGCTTCGGCGCGCTGCTTGCTGTCCTCGGCCGCCAGCTTGTTGGCCTGCACGGATTCGCGCTTGCGTGTGGGCGTGTCGTAGGAGTGCTCGACACCGGGATACAGCACAAACTGCCAGTCGCTGCCGTTGCGCTCGGCGATCCCGGAAAGCTGCGCGCAGCGTTCCGGGTTGACCTCCTCGTCGTCCGTGCCGATCAGCAGCAGCATGGGCGCATAGCTGCGGTAGCTGCTGGTGAACCTGCGCATGACCTGGGCGCAAGCCGGGTACATGCTCAGGAAGGCGCGGAAGCCGGTTGTCTCGGTCGGCGCCTCGATACCGGGCGCCGTGGTGGAGGCCGCGGACAGCGCCGTGCTGCCGCCGTTGGACCAGCCCTGCAAGAACACCTTGTCCTTGATCACGCCTGGCTGGCCGCGCAAAAATTTCAGTGCCGCGTAGGCGTCCAGCGGCCGCACCGTGATCTCGTTGACGCTGGCCGGCCGGCTACCGTCGTTGGTGCCGGCTTCAAAACCGCGCGCATAGCCACGGGGTCCGAAGGAGTCCACCAGCAGCGCGACATAGCCGCGCTCGACCCAGAACTTCACCCACATCACATGGCGCGAGGACAGCGAGTCGGCGTCAAAGGTCTGCTTGAGCGTCGAGTACAAACCGCCGCGCCCGTGCAGCATCACCACCGCCGGGTGCGGGCCCGGCGTATCGGGCGCGTACTGGTAGGCCACCAGCGTCGTCTTGCCGTCCTCGCTGGGGAAGTTCACGGTTTTCGCTTGTTGCGCCCACGCGGCCTGGCCCGTCGCCAGCAAGGCGAATACCAAAGCACAAAGTTTGAAACCGGCACGGAAAATAAACCGGAAGGCGGGCATGTTCATGAGGGCTCTTTCAGGCAAGCAGCAACGCAAAGGCGGAGTGCGCGGCCATCATGGCAAACGAAGCCCCGCGGCGTCAAGGCTTGCGGCCGCACGCCGGCCGCCATGCGCATCGGCTCACCAGAGGGGCCCATAACTTCAGGTTATCGGGCTCGCAGAAATGTGATGAGGGCGGGTCCGCAGGCCAACTTAGGATGAACTCATCCTCGGCCCCAAGCTCGGCTTTATCCGGCCGGGCCCTCTTTTCTGAAAGTACTTTTCATGATCCACACCTATAGCGATGAAGACGTCGCCCGCACCATCAGCTGGCGCGAAGTCCTGCAGGACCTGCCCGCCGCCTTCGAATCCCTGCGCAACGGCGACGCGGCCATCCAGGCGCGCCAGCGCATTGACTGCGGCAGCTGGAAGCTCAGCGGCATGGGTGCGCTGTGGGAAAGCCGCGGCGTCGCCGCGTACAAGACCTACACCAGCCTCAACGGCCAGTTTGACTTCCTGGTCAACCTCTTCGACCTGGCCCGGCAGGACCACCATGTCATGCCGGCGGCAGAGATCACGCGCGCCCGGACGGCCGCGATGACGGCCTGGGTGGCGCGTAAGACCACTCGCCTGGGCGCAAAAAAGATGGCGCTCTTCGGCCTGGGCATCCAGGGCCGCACGCACCTGGAGGCCCTGCAGGAAACGATAGGTTTTTCCGAGATCGCCGTCGTCGACACGGCCGACGTCTCACGCGCCTGCGAAGCGCTTGCCGCGCGTTACGGCATAGCGGTGCGCCAGGTGTCGCCACAGGAGGCAGTGGCCGGCGCGGACCTCGTCGTCACCGTGACGCGCTCCAAGCAGCCGCTGTTTGACGGCGCCTGGCTGCAACGCGGCGCGGCGATCTGCGCGGTGGGCACCAGCCTGCCCAACGGCACCGAGATCGACCAGGTCAGCCGGGCGCGCAGCGACCGCGTGATCGTCGAGTGGAAGCCGCAAAGCCTGGTGGAAGCCGGCGAGATCGTGATGGGCCTGGCCGACAAAAGCCTGGATGCCTCGCAGATCAACGACCTGCCGGAGTTGCTGGGCAGCGAAGCTCCCTGGCGCCGTTCGCCCGAGGAAATCATCTTGTTCAAGGCGGTCGGCGTCGGCCTGAGCGACCTGGTCGCCGCGCGGCGTGTGGTGGAAGGTTTGCGCGGGCAAATCGTCGCGAAAGATGCCGTCACCGCCAGCCAGTACTAAGGCTCGCTAGCCGGCCTCTCAAGCTCGCGGTCGCCAGGTTGCGTCCTGGACTTTCTGGAGTTCATCGCTCACGCACTGCGTGAGCGCACGCATGATGTCGGTGACGGCCGCCGCCTTGAGGTACATCGCGCAGACCGGAAACTCGGCGCGCGGCTCCAGCGGCAGGACCTTGAGCTTGTCGGAAAAGAAGTTGGCGCTGGCCGAATCCACGATGGCCACGCCCTGGTCCAGCTCGGCCAGCCGCACCGCCATCTGGTAGGTGCGCACCGCCGTCTTGCCCTGCTGCCAGCTGAAGCGGTTGGCGTACCGCGAATAGATGCGGCCCAGCGGGTCCTTGCCCGAAAGTTCTATCAGTTCCATGGTTGCCAGCGCTTCGGCCGAGATCGATTTGTTGCGTGCGTATTTGCCGAGTCGCGCGGGCAGGCTGGCAGCCACCAATTGCAGGTGGCCTATCTCCACGCAGTCCAGCGAAGGGTGCAGCGGCGGGTCGAAGGCGATCGCCAGGTCCACCTCGTGCATGAGCAGCTTTTGCATCATGTCCTCTGTGTGGCCGGTGTTGAGCTCGCTGCGCATTTTGGGAAACAGTTTTCGGGCGGCCAGCACCGCGGACGGCAGCACGCTGTTGGCCAGCGACGCGACGGCCGCCACGCGCACCGCCTTGTCGGCGCCCAGCTTGAGGTTGCGCGCGAGTTCGCGCACCGCGTCGAGGCCGCCCGTGGCCTGTTCCACGACGGGGGCCAGGGCATGTGTTTCCTTGGTCGCCACCAGCCGCTTGCCTTCGCGGTTGAAGAGCGCGAAGCCGACGGTCGCCTCGGCGTGCTGCAATGCCTTGGTCACGGCGGGCTGCGACACATGCAGCAGGCGCGCCGCGCCGCTGATGGTGCCGGTGCGCAGGATGGCCTGCAGGACTTCAATGTGGCGGGTTCTCATAGAAACAAGCGTTGTGGTTGGCGGCGTCCACGTTGGAAGGCAAAGGCCTGAAGCCGGGCAAGCCCGTCAAGGCATTTTGCATTGAAATCCGCGAGGGGCCGAGGTATTTGACACCCGCACGCTCTCGCGCGCCCTCAGGCTTTGTGTTGCCGCGCCAGGCTCTTGGCCAGGTCCATGAAATTCTTTTCGGCCGGCGAGTTGCCGTCGTCCCGGCTCACCAGCGTGATGGGCGCCACCAGTGCGGGCCTGGCATTGCGGATGCGGCAGTACACCACGCTCTCACGGTGGAAATCCTTCATGGATGCGGGAACGACCGAGACACCCGCGCCCGCCGCGACCAGGCTGATGTTGGTCAGCATGCGCTCCACCTCCGAGGCAATCCTGAGCGTGAAGCCCGCGTTCTCGCAAGCCTCGATCAGGTTCGAGTACATGCCCGGCGCGCCGTGCCTGCGCACCAGGATGAACTGCTCATCGGCCAGGGACTTCAAGTCAACGACCGGCATCTTGCCCTTGGCGGCACCCGCCACCAGCGCGTGGCCCACCGGGAGGACCAGCAGCATCTCTTCTTCGAGCAGGGACACAAAGCTCACGCCGCGCGGATGGCTGACGGGCGTGCGCAGCATCGCGACATTGACCTTGCCCCTGTCTATGCCCTCGGTCAGCTCGGCCGCATTGGCTTCCCTGAGGTCCAGGTGTACGTCGGGATAGGCGCTGCGGTAAGCCCGGATGATCCCCGGAATCAAGGGATGGGCCGCGGCCGAGCTGGTAAAGCCTATGGCCAGCGTGCCTTCAAAGCCCTGCGCGGCGCGCGCGGCGCGTGCCGCGCCCTGCTCGACGCCGCGCAGGATGGCCTGGGCCTCCTGCACAAACACCGCGCCGCCGGCCGTCAGCGCCGCGCCTTTGGGGTGGCGGCGGAACAACTCGAAGCCCAGTTCCTCTTCCAGCAACCGGATCTGGTGGCTCAGTGGCGGCTGCTGCATGTTCAGCCGCTCGGCGGCGCGCGTGAAATGCTGTTCCTCGGCAACCATCAGGAAGTAGCGCAGGTGTCTCAGTTCCATGAGGTCGGCCTATCTTTAAAGAACCTGTTCCAAGTATCGAAAGCCTTGCATCCAGAGTTTATGCATATACCGGCGGCGCCGGGTGACACCTTGGCGTCTTTGCGCGCACCGTCCATCCGCGAAAACCCACCGTATGGCGCGGCACCCGGGCCGCAGCGGCAGGTCACCCGTAGACTGGCTCATCGATGACCAGAACCAGAAGAACGCTTCGCCATCCCATTGCGCAGATGGCCCTCGCTTTTGCCGCCGGCATGCTGCTGGGGCACTTTTTCCCGTCAGCCGGCACGCAGATGAAGCCCTTTAGCGACGGCTTTCTGCGCCTGGTCGGCATGCTGATCGGCTTGCTGATTTTTTGCCTGGTGGTGTCCGGCATCGCCGGCATGCGAAACCGGCTGCAGGCCACGCAGGTGGGTGTCAAGGCCATCGTCTACTACGAGACCATGACCGTGATCTCACTGGCGGCGGGCATTCTGGGCGCCACGCTGCTGGCGCCCGGCAAGGGTTTTGCACCGATTTTTTCCGATGCCGCGACGGCCGCTGCCGCGCCGGCCGCCGCGGACAGCAAGACCGGCTTTTTGCTCGACATCATTCCCTCGACATTTACCGGCGCCTTCACGGGCGGCAACAGCCTGCAGATTCTGCTGCTGGCGCTGCTCTCGGGCATCGCGCTGGGGCGCGTGGGCGAGCGCGGCCGCGGGCTGCTGGAACTCATAGAGTCGGTGCAGCAGGTACTGCAAGGCATGGTCGGCATGGTCCTGAAGCTGGCACCGCTGGCGGCCTTCGGCGCCATGGCCTTCATGATAGGCCGCTACGGCATCTCCTCCATGCTGCCGCTGCTGCATTTTGTCGCGGCGATCTACCTCGTCAGCATCCTGTTCGTCTGCCTCGTGCTGGGCACGGTCGCGCGCGCCGCCGGCTGCAACATCTTCCGCCTGATCGCCTATGTGAAGGACGAGCTGCTGCTGGTCTTCTTCACCAGTTCATCGATCGCCGCCCTGCCGGGCCTGGTCGGGAAACTGGAAAAAATGGGCTGCGCAAAACCGGTGGTGCGCCTGATGCTGCCGACCGGCTACAGCTTCAACCTGAACGGCAGCAACATCTACATCGCCATGGCCGCGGTCTTCCTCGCGCAGATATCGCACGTCGAGCTGGGATTCTGGCCGCTGCTGTCCTTGCTGGGCATCTCGATGCTGACGTCCAAGAGCGCCACCAGCATCGCCGGTTCCGCTTTCGTCGCCCTGACCGCGACGCTGGCCAGCCTGAACATTATTCCGGTGGCCGGCATTGTCCTGTTGCTGGGCATAGAGCGGCTGATGAAGTGCCGCTCGCTCACCAATGTGATCGGCAATTGCGTGGGCTGCATCGCCGTGTGCGCCTGGGAAAAAGCGCTGGACCGCCAGGCCATGCATCAGGCCCTGACGGGCAAGGCCGCCTCCTCGCCCATCGCCGACCAGATCTGATACAGGCGATCGCCCAGGCAGTCCGCGCGGCCTTCGAACAAGGTGTTCAGGCATTCGGGCCGCTCAAGCCGCCGGTAGAGCTCAGCCCGTTCCGCGTAGCCGTCGGCCATGCGGATGGCGGCCGCGATGTAATCCTCCACGCTGGCGGCAATGCTCCAGTCCGGCAAGCCCAGGCGCCGGAACAGGGCTTCGTCGATGTGTTCGAACACCTCGGGCCCGGTCTTGCACACACCGGGCAGGCCGACCGTCACCGCGTCGGTGATGCCGTTGGTGTTGCCGAAGGGAAAAGGGCTCAGGAACATGTCGCAGCGGCTGAAGATGGCCAGGTAATCCGGATAAGGCTGGTGCGCGTAAATCTCGGCGTCCGGCAGGTAGCGGCGTATCAACCTGCGGACCTGCGGATAGATCAGGCCGGTCGCCTGCCCGATCAGGAAATGAAAGCGGACCTGCTTGCGCGCGCCCGCGCGTATCTTCTGGCAGGCCAGCAAGAACTTCGGGTTGAGCTTCATGGTGGTCGCAGCCACGGCGATGTTGACCACCGGCAAATCCTGCCGCTGCGGCCGCCCCAGCGAGACTTCGATGGCGGACGGGCGGTAGGGCTGCCCGTCTTTCGGCAGGCGCAGCAGGGTTTCGCTGAAGCAGGCGGGATCACCGACAAAATCGTCTTCCACGCTGATGTAGTCGATGCGGTCGGAATGCGTGGTGGCGGGATGGCCCAGCGCGGCCACCTGCAGGGGCGCCAGGCGCTGGTTGGCCGCGAACATGGTGATGGGAAACATGCCGACGCTGGGCATGTAAAACACGGCGGGCCTGAGGGCGCCGGCCAGCGCGTGCAGCTGGCGCAGGCAGGCGATCATGTCGTTGGGCGCGGCGAAATCAATCACCTCGTCAAACACCGCCCGGCCCAGTTCGTCGATGTTGCCGGGGTAGGCAATGGCCACCAGGCGGAAATGCCGGCGCGCGGCCGCCAGGCTCCTCGAGTGCGTGCGGTAAATCGAATGCCCGCCCGAGAACCACTCGAGCAGCACCAGCATGATGGGCTTGTCCACACTTTGCACGGCGAGCGCGGACGCAACGCGCTCCAGGCCCAGCGCTTCGAGCTTCTTGCGGACCAGGCGGTTGATGGGGCGCTTGATCTCGTGGCGCGCCGGCAGGTCGGCGTAGCTGCAGTGCATGTACACGTCGTGCAGGATACCCACCGGCAGGATGTCCAGGCTTTCGATTTCCTCTAGGTGGGCGGGCAGCCAGGCCAGCAGCGCCTCGCGCTTGGAATGCGCGGCAGGCGAGCCGAGGAAGCGCGGCGACAGCAGGGCCACAAACAGCGCGGCGGCCAGCTGTTTGTTCTGCCGCCACAGCAGTTCCACGTCCAGCGGGATTTCCGATTCGGGCGAATACAGGATGCAGAACTTCACGAGGTCCCGCTCGCTCACGTGAAACTCCGGCGAAGCGGAGCCCAGGAAGTTGAGCGACCTCAGGATGTGGTCGCAATGCACAAAGGCACTGGCGGCGAACAGCGCCGACAGCCAGCGCTGGAAGTTGATGAGCTGGCCGAAGCCACCGGGGGAGACGTGAAAGCTCGGGTCGGAAAACAAGGCCGAGATGGCGCTGGTGAGGCGGGTCAGGCCGTGCGCGTCGCGCTCCTGCGCGCCTATGGCCGCCGACAGGCTGAGCGCGAAATTTCCGTCGAGGTTGCCGTAATTCCTGTCGATGAGCAGCAACAGCTTGACCAGCTCGCGCGCGGCCGGCTCCTGCTGCCGCGAGTAGCACAGGTATTCAAAATTCTCGAGCGAAAAGATGTCATCGGTCATGTACGCCCCTGACGCGGAAGGCCGCAGGCCGCCGGCCCGGCAGCGCCAGTATCGCCGCTGCCGCCCATCCCGACTACCGCGCCCTTCCCGCTCACTGGCCCAGCCTGGAAAAAGTGCGGTCCAGGGTGTCCTGGGCGCGCGCGAGTTTGWCCTGCTGCGCCTTGAGCCAGGCCGCATCCTGCTCCAGCCGCTTCTTCTCGTCCGCCAGCATCCTCACGGTCTCCGCGCGCTGCGGGCCGCCCAGGCCCTTGCTGGAGGCCAGCATGTTCTGCGCGGTCAGCGAGGTGCGGAAGCGCTCCTGCGTCAGCGGAAATTCCGCCCGCGGGAAATCAAAGGCCTTCACCGCTTCGGCATACAGCTGCTTGACGACGTCGAAAGGGATCTCGGCCGGCTTGAGCTTGTTGGCGCGCCCGTAGTTGACCAGGTCCGAGGCGAAATGGTGGCCGACGCGGAAAGGGACGTCCGCGTCGCGCTGCAGGATGTCGGCCAGCTCGGTGGTGGTGGAGTACTCGGCGTCGACTTCCTGCAACGCGCGCTCGCGGTCGATGACGAGGTGGTCCATCAGGTCGGCCAGCTTCGCGAAGGCACCGGCCGTGAGGTCCAGCGTTTTTCCGACCTGGTCGCGTTTGTAATCGGGCATGCCGGGCGTGACGTTGTGCGCCTCCAGCTGGAAGGTGAAGGCCCCGCCCACCACTTCGCTGGCCTGCAGCCGCAGCACATTGAGGGCATAGGGGTTGCGCTTTTGCGGCATGATGCTGCTCGTGCCGGTGAGCCGCCCCTCCTGGATGGTGATCCACGGAGACACCTGGTGGTACTGGGTGTGCATGTCCTGCACCAGCAGGCCTATCGTCAACGCCGCGTTGCTGCACAGGCCCACGAGCTCCACGCCCTGGTCGAGCGCCCCGAGCTGGGCCGCGTCGTAGGAGTTTTCCACCACGCCGTCAAAACCCAGCAGTTCCGCCAGGCGCTGGCGATTGACCGGAAAGCTCGAGGTGCCGAGCGCGCCCGCGCCCAGCGGGCTCATATTGAGTCGCGCATAGGCCTCCTTCAGGCGCGCGCTGTCGCGCCCGAAAACCGAGGCAAAGGCCAGCAGGTAGTGCGCGTAGGTAGTGGGCTGGGCCTGCACGCCGTTGGTGTAGGCCGGCACGATGGTGTCCAGGTTGTTCCCGGCCACGGCCAGCAGCCGCGCCTTGGACTCAATCATCGCCGCCATCAGCGCCAGCGTGCGCTCGCGCTGCATCAGGCGCCGCGTGGTGGACAGGATGTCCTGGCGGCTGCGGCCTGAATGCATGCGCGAGCCGTCGGGGCCGGCCAGCGCCAGGATCAGCGGCTCATACTGAAGATAGTCCCCGGGGCGCTTGGCGCCGGGCTGGTTGCCGTCCCTGATCACCTGGTCGACCGCCCGCGCGATCTTTTTGCCAAGCTCGGGCGGGACGATTTTGGTCTCGACCACCATGACAGTTGAGGCCTTGTTCATCTCGCCGAGGAAATGAAAATTGTCGTGCTCGGGCTGGCCGGCCTGCTTGTCCGCGGCGATGGCGGCGGCGGACAGCGACAGCATCAGCAGCGGGATCAACGCCAGCCGCCCGGCGCGCCGTGACAGCCTGGAGAAACCGGCAGCCGCGGCGAATGAGGGTTCAAGAAGCTTCATTCTTCGCCTGTGCTGGGCAGACTGGATGAAAGCACGGAAATGGTGAGCTTGTCCGGGCCAGTGCCCGGAGGGGAGAACGCGCTGTCGGCCAAAGGCGCCATCCAGTCGCCGCCGGCCATGTCCGACTGCAGCGCGGCGGTGGCGGCGGCCGACGCCGCGCTGGTCAGGCTGTTATTTATCGTGCCGCCGAGATTGCGCAACACGGTGCCGGAGCCGGTGGCGGCAATCGTTGTCACATCCGAGGACTGGCTGAAGGGCTGCCCGTTGGGCGCGCTGGCGTTGATGAGCAAGAGGCCGTTTTCCACCTGCAGCTTGTTCCGGGCCGCTACTGCCGGTGACCGAGAGCTTGCCCGACACCGTCGAGATGGCGGCGGAACTCGTCGCCGTCGAGGGATAGATGGTGACGCCGCTGCCGTAGGTGGAACTGCCGGCGACGCTCACCGATCCACTGCCGGTGGCGCGAATCACGTTGTTGCCGGTCAGCACCCCCACGCCGTCGCCGTAAACGCTGCTGCCGGTGATCGCAAGCGCGCCGTTCTCTACGCTGAGCAAAGCCTTGCCGCCGCCGTAGATGCTGACACCGTTGCCCTGGTCGGCGGCGTTGCCGGTCAGCGTGACGTTGCCCGCGCCGGTGGTCTGGATGCGGTTGGCGACGTTCTGGATGGCAATGCCGTGGTCCAGCTCCGCGATGTTCGGCGAATGGAAATTGCCGACCAGCGTGATATTGCCGCCCTGCGAGGCGATGTTGTTGACCGAGTTGGTGCTGGTGGCGCTGCCACCCAGGGAAATGGCGTCCGAGGTGCCGATGGAATCGCCCCTAAAGGTGATGTCGCCGGTCACGGTGCTGACGTTCACGCCGCTCGAATTGCCGGTGGAGTTCAGGTAGATGCCGTAGCCGCCGAAGCTGCTGGTGCTGTTGCCGTTGACGGCAATGGCGCCGCTGCCGGTCGTGATGTTGATCGCCGCGTTGGCGCCGGAGGGCGCGATGTCCACGCCGCGCCCCGAGTAGCTGGTGCCGTCCACCGTGAGCGCGCCCGACTGCGTGCCCAGGTTGATGCTGGCATAGGCGCCGCTGGCGTCCAGCGACACGGCCTTGAACGAACCGGTGGTGGGATTGACCACGCTGTTGTTGGCCAGCAGCTTGAGCGCGCCCGCCGTGGTGTTGATGTTGATTTTCGAGGCGGTGGCCGCGCTGGCGCCGCTACCCGAGCTGAGCAGCCCCAGCGCGGGCGTCGTGCCTCCTGAGGTATTGCCGGCCACCGTGATGTTGCCGTCGGAGAAGATGCTGATGGATGAGCCGGTCCCCGTCGAGTTGAGTACCGTGCCGTAGCTGCCGGTGCTGCTGCCGCCCAGCGTGATGGCGCCGCCCGCCGTGGCATTGAGCACTACGGCGCCGTTGGTGCCCGAAGCCGCCAGGTAGACGCCGCGGCCGGCGCCGGCAAAGCCGTTGGCATTGGCCTGCACGGTCAGGTTGCCGCTGCCCACGGTAAGTGTTTGCGAGGAGCCGCTGGCTGTCGAGCAGATCAGCACGCCGAAGCCCGAACTGGCGTTGCCCCTGATCGTCAGGTTGCCCGAGCCGCTGGCGGCCAGGGTGTTGTTGGTGCTGAAGATGCGTGTGCCATTGCCGCTGCCCAGGTTGGTGCTGTCCACCGTGATGGAGCCGGCGCCGCTGGTGAGCACGTTGCTGCCGCCGGTGAGCACAAAGGCGTCGCCGGTCGCGGTAGTGCTGGCGACATTGGCCGTGATGGAGATATTGCCGCCACCCGCATTGAGCGTGGAGGCGCCGGCGATCTGCACCGCGCTGCTGTTGGAGTTCCCCGCGCTGGCGGCGACTGCGCCGCGTATCGTGATGTTGCCGCCGCCCGTGCTCAGCGTGGAGCCGCTGATGTTCACGCCGGCGGTGCTGTTCAGGATGGTGCTGGCCGAGCCCACCAAGGGGTCGACGCCGCCTATGGTGATGGAGCCGCCGTTGGTGGTGATGCTGCTGCCCGTCAGGGAAACCGAGCCGTTGCCGCTGTTGTTGTAGTTGGAGAACAGCGAGACGTTGAGGGTTTTGCCGGTACCGTTGGAAATGGTGCGGCCGCTGCCGATGATGATGTTGCGATGCGCCTGCAGGGTCAGGGAGGCATTGCCCACGCCCTTGACGTTGTCCAGCACGTTGATGTCGCCCGAGGTGCCGCCGAAGCTGTTGGTGGTCTGGACGATCACGTTGGCGCCTGTGGACAGCGAGGCGTTGAGCACGGCCGAACTCAGGTTGGAACTGGCCGCACCGCTGGAGGTGAAGGGGGAACTCCCGGTCGCGCCTACGCTTGCCGTGCTCGTGATGTTGATGTTGAAGGGGTCTATCAGCCAGGTGCCGCCCTTGCCGGAGGCCGCGCTGATATCCACCGAACCCGTCGCCTCCAGGCTGTGGCCCGAGGTCTCGACCAGGCCGCCGCTGCCGGTCTGCCCGCCGCCCAGCACGGTGATGCCGCCGTGAAACTGCGTGCTGGCGGTGGACCAAAGGATGACTTTTCCGCCATCGCCGCTGCTGAGCGCGTCGGCGTTGATACGGGCGTCTTCGCCCATGTACGTTCCGACGGCCTGGCGCTCGCTACCGCTGCCCTGGTAGTTGCCGCCCACCAGCACGCTGCCGCCGCCGGCGTCGCCCGAAGCATCGATGCGAGCAGCGTCGAACACGCCGACGTATTGGCCCAGGACCTTGACGCCGCCGCCGGTTTCGCCGGCGTTGCGGCCGGAGACATCGATGCGGCCGCTCACGGCGACGATGCCGGCATCGCCGCCATCGAGCAATACCGCGCCGTTGCGGCGCTGCAGGCTGGTCGCCTCGATCACGCCTTCGTTGTTGACCACGTTGGACAGCAGCGCATCGCCGGACCGCGCCGACATGACAACCACGCCGCCGTTGGCCTTGAGCAGCCCCTGGTTCACCACGCTGGCGCCCAGCGAAGGGTCGCTGACCTGCATGTTGATCAGGCCGTCGCCGTTGAAGTCCAGCGTGATTTTCTCGCCGGCGCCCAGCATCACGCTGCCCAGGCGGGCCGTGATGCTGCCTTCGTTGCGCACCTGCGCGCCCAGCAAGGCCACGTAGCCGCCGTCGGCCGCGACGATGCTGCCCTGGTTGATCACGGCGCCGCCCATGCCGCCTGCGTCAAAACGGTTGCTGCCGGCCATGAAGTTGGCGTCGGAGAGATTCAGCGAGCTGGCCACCAGGCCGCCGACGTTGACGGCCGAGCCCTGGCCGAACAGGATGCCCGAGGGGTTGATCAGGAAGACCTGGCCGTTGGCATTGAGCTGGCCCATGATCTGCGAGGCGTCGCTGGAGGTGACGCGGTTGAGCGCCACCGACGAGGCCGAGGGCTGCACGAAATTCACTTTCGCCGCGCTGCCGATGTTGAAAGTGTTCCAGGTGGCGGCCATGCGGTCGCTGCCCTGCACCACATTCATGACGTTGCCGCTCTGGCTGATGCTGCCGCTTCCGGCCGTGACCTGGCCGTTGGTCGGCAAGGCGCCGGCGTCCAGCGCATGCGCGTGCAGCGGATAGATGCCGCACAGCGCCGACAGGATGGCGGCGCACAGCGGCGTCAGCGCCGGGCGGTTTTTCCGGGTGAAGGGCAAGGAAGAGGCCGGTGAAGATTGGTGTGCCATGCGAGCTCCTCAGAATGTGTAGTTGATGCCGACACCGATCGCGCGGATCGTGGTGCCGACGCCTGCGGTGCCGAAGACGCCGGCGACGGCGTAGTTGTAGTTGGCCAGGGGCTGGTTGCGCAGCAGAACGAACTGCCCGAAGATCCTGACCTGCTTGCTCCAGGCATAAGAAAAGCCAACGGCCTGGGAGGTTGCGCCCATGCCCTCGGTCGAGCAGTTCACGCCGTTGCCGGAAATCATGCTGCAGTCGCCCGCGAAGGCCTTTGCATGGCTGGCGCGCAGCTGCCAGGCGCCTATCTTGTGCGAGATACCGAGCATGTAGGCGCGGCGGCGGTAGCTGGACATGTCGCTCGAGGTGACGCTGGTGTTGACCACGCCGGACTCGGCGTAGTTCAGCTCGTCGGCGATCAACGATACCTTGGTGGCGCCGAAATCGTAGGCCACGCCGACGCGCACGCTGTAGTCGTTGGACGACGTGCCCTGGGTCACATGGGTGTTGGTGCCGACGCCGCGCGCGTTGCGGCCCAGGCTGGCGATGCCGAAATAGTTCACGTGCTGCTCGGCCGCCACCACGGCGGAAAAGCCGCCGTTCTCATAGGACAGGCTGCCGCCGTAGAGATAGCCGGTATCGACGTCGGGTGCGGCCTTCATGCCGTTGTTCGAATACGCCAGCTTGAGCTGGAAACCGCCCATCTTCGGCGTCCAGTAGCCGTACATGCCGGCCTGGCGACGGTTGAAAGCGGTGTCGTCGTTGTTGTTCACCGCCGCCGTACCCACCGGCCCCGAGTTCCGGGTGATGCTGGTGGCAAAGCCCGGCGAGCCGATGATGTTGTAGTGAGCCGCGCTGGTGGTGCCGCCGAAAGGATCGAATGACGTGGTGCTTTCCTTGAGCGGCATGTCCCAGTTGCCGTACATCGCGGTGCCGGCGTCGGGATGGGCGAGGGCCACACCGGTGTTGCGCAACTCCTGCCGGTGTGTCCAGTCCGGCGTGGCGTCGACGCCGGCGGCGCCCGCGCTCAGCGACAGGCCCAGCTCCAGTTGCCACAGCGCCTTCCACTGTTCATAAATCGGGATGCCGCCGCGTGCGCCTACATACGACACGTTGTCGCGCGCGCGCCAGAAGCCCGACATGTTGCGCCCGTTGGGCGTGGCGAGTTTGCTCTGGTCGGCGGGCGCCGCGGGCGTCGCGCCCGAGCGGCTCACGTATTCGGGGATGATGCCCAGCGAGCCGTACAGCAACATGCCGTCTTCGGCTTCCTCGAAATCCTCGCCCCGGCTGCCGCTGCTGGAGGCCAGGCCGGTGAAGGCCTGCGGCGAACCCGAGACCGACAGCCACAGGCGGCGCGCGCTTTTCGGTTCGCTCGTGGGGTTGACGCCGGGCGAGAACGCGAGGCTCGCGTTGAACACCAGGTCCTTGTTGTAGACATTCAGGCCGACACCGTAGCCGTAGCGGCTCGCGCGGTTTTCGCTGTTGTCCCAGGGCTTCTTGTTGATCGTGACACGCCCCGCGTCGGCGAACAGCGCGCCTTCCACGACGGAGTTGCCCACCACACCCAGGGTCTTGCGCAGTTCCAGCCGCGCCAGCATGCCCTGGTCGCCCGCGGCTTCGCCGGCCGGGTAGGCGCGTACGCCGCTGGAGCCGCCCAGGCTCATTTTTTCCGACGCGTCCAGGTTCTTGTCGGCGTACTGCGCGCTGACCGAGCCCAGCAGGGAGAAGCCGCCGCCCAGCGGCTGCTGGCGGCTGAACGACAGGTTGAGCTTTTTGTAGCCGCCGGCCGCGTTCGCCGTGAAACGGTCCAGCGCGGCATCGTTGGGCGTTTCCTTTTTCAGGTGGCCCATGCCCAGGCGCGCACTCCAGCTGTTGCCGGCCGCCGCGCCCGTCCATTCGTCACGCCAGTCGCCGGACAGGCCGGCGCTCAGCACCTGGGCGGACTTGTCGACGGTGGTGCCGCTGGTGGTGTCCTGGAAATGCCGGTATTCCGCCGCCACCGACAGGTTGACGTTGGCGCGCCGGCTGCGCAGCAGCGCGGCGTTCAGGAACAGGGTGCTGATGCGGGCTTCGCCGTTGGCTTGCACCTCTTTGAGGTTTTTGCCGATGTTGTATTGCAGGCCCGCGAAGTTCGCGCCCACCGTCAGGCCGGTCGTGCCCAGGGGCTGCTGGTAGCCGACGCCGGCGATGCGCAGGCCTTCAAAAGTCTGCTGCGTGTTCAGGCTGAAGCTTTCGCCCATGCCCAGCGCGTCGTTGAGGTTCAGGCTGACGGACAGCCGGTTCGCGCCGGTGTAATAACTGCCGCCGTTGTCTATGCTCACGCGCGAGGTGATCGCGCTCATCTCGCTGAGCTTGACGATGATGTCGGTGGCGCCCGGCTGCGCCGATGGGCGCAGCACCGCCTTGACCGACACGCCGGTGATGTCGGACAGCCGCAGCAGCGTGTTTTCCAGGTCGAGCTCCTGGATCACCTCGCCCGGCCGCAGCCCCGCGAGATGGCGGTCTACCAGGTCCCGGTTCAGGCGCACGCTGGCGTCGGGCTCGGCCGTCACCCGGCCGATGACGCCTTCACGGATGCCGAGGGCGACCACACCGCCCTGTATTTCCTGCGCGGGCAGGTAGGCGCGCGCCACCAGGTAGCCCTGGGCGCGGTAGTAGGCCGTGATTTTGGCGGCGGCTTTGCCCAGCCCGGCGAAGTCCAGCTCACGGCCGACAAACTCCTGCAGTTGCTCCTGCAGCATGGAGGCCGGCAGGGAGCGGTTGCCGCTGAGCACAAAGCCCGTGACCTGGATGCCCGGCCCGCCGGCGGGCAAACCCTGGCCCTCATCGCTGCCCTCCGTCTCTTTCTCGATGCGCGCGGGGCGCTGCACCGCAGCCGGCGCACCGGTGCTTTCCGTGGGCGAGAGCTGCTGGCGGTTGGCGTCAAACAGGGTGCCGGCGCTGGGCGGGGTTTGCGCATGGGCGGTGAAAGGCGCGGCGGCCAGCATCGCGCAGATTTGCGATGCGAGGATTTTTCGCCGGTGCGTGGCAAGGCGTGGGGATTCCATCATGGTGTTCGTCTTCTGTCTTGTTGTTGTGTTCGCGCCTAGTTGCCGGCGGCCGGGAAAATTTTTCCGGCGACGTCGCGCGACTCAAAGATGTCGGCCGCCTCGTGGCCCGCTTGCGGCACGACCATGACCTCGCGCGTCACGGGTGTCTGCCACTTCCGGGCCAGAAACTGTTCGTAGCGCATGTAGTTCCTGTGCCGGTCCAGCCGGTCCGTGCCCTGCATGGCGGCGCCGCAGGATTTGTCGAGCGACTCGTAGGCGGGGTCGTTGTCTTCCGCGCCCACCAGGTAGAGGACGTTGCGCGCCGCATAACGCTTGAACAGCTGCTCGCCGTCCAGGCCCTGGCCGTAGGGAACCATGTTGGCCAGCCCGTAGCGGAAATTGTTGTAGCCGGGGCACAGGACGCTGGTCACCGGCTTGAAGTCCCCGCCCTCGGGACGGCTGGGGTCCAGGTACAGGTAGGAAGACGGGCTGGAGACCACGTAGCGCACGCGGATGCCCGCCTTGCGCAGCGCCTCCTCGCTGTTGTTCAGCACGGCATAACGCTGCATCAGCTGCCCGCCGGCCGAGTGGCCTATGAAGACGATTTCCTTGAGCAGGGGGAAACGCTTGCCCGTGCTCAGGTAGCGGGCGATGTCGTCCAGCACGCCGCAGGAATTGATGGCTTCCTTGCCGCGGGAGTCCTGGCACTGCATCCAGTTGCCGCCGCGCCAGAGCGGAATCTTGCCGTCCGGCGACGGGTCCGATGCCGTCAGGAAATGGGGCACCAGCAACAGGGTGCTGGATGCGTCGAGTTGCGCGGCCTTGAGCAGGCCCTGGCCCACGCCAAAGTAGCGGTCGGCATCGCGCTGCACACCATGCACAAAAATGACCGCGCGGCGGATGCCGGCGTCCGGCCGATGCATGTCGATGTTGGCGTAGACGGCGAAGGGATACGCGGCGCCCGCCGTTTCCAGATCAATCACCTGCTCCCGGGGCTGCTCGCCGGCGGCTTTTTCCGCCGCGGCAAAAAGACGCGCACAAAAAAGCGCCAGGCCTATTGCCACGATTACTTGTAACCATCTATTACTGATGCACGTCATAGCTGATCCCATCTTGTCGAAATTCGAATCAGAAAGGCTTGACGCGCGGTGTACGAATGCCCGGCTTCCGGGTATATGCAACACAAATGGATTACAAATCCAGCGTTCCTTCGCGACCTTCTGTTTGGCTACGGGAGAGGCGGTTTGTAACAACCTGCTAATCCCGGCGCCGTTTTTCGCGATTCTAGGAACGCATTTGCAGCATGTAAAATATCTTGATTCGCGTTATTTGATACTTTTAAAGTATTCAATGAGGTGAATTCCGCAGCCCGGGCCGCTAAAAATTCGTCCTCGCGCAGGGGACGGCTTAAGGGTCGACCCCAAAAAAAAAGGAGCACTCTCGTGCTCCTTTCCTATTGCCTTCAGGTTTTTCCTGCCCCTTCATTTCGTGAGATAGAAAACCTCGTGGGCCTCCCAAGGCATGGGAATTTCCCACCGGTGCAGCATGCGCGCCAGGTCTTTATTGGTGAGGGTCGTATCGCGCTTGCTGTTACGCGAAAACACCACCGACTCAGCGGCCTCCAGGTAGACAAGCTTGACGCGCGCGTTGTAGGCGTACAGCAGGTCCAGGGTCCTGGTCCGCATCTCCAGCGACAGGTGCGTGGCATTCCAGACAAACGGCAATCGGCCCCGCAGCAGGTCCTTGGCCTTGTCCACGGCATAGTGCGCGGCCTTTCCGTCGTTCTGCCCATGCTTCAGGCCGAGGTCCGCCTTCGCATCATCGAATGACACGACCGGCAGTTCACCGGCGTTGTTGCGCACCCAGGTGTCTTTGCCCGACGCCGGCATGCCGCACATCACAATGACTTCGCTGCCTCGCTCCTTGTGAAGCGGGAAGCTGGGGTCGATCTTCTTTCCCCTGGCGTACAGCAGGCGCGTGTGCGCATCCGCCGCTTCCCAAGGGCGATCCCAACAGCCTTGCTCGCGCGCCAACTCCTCGAAAAGCTCAATGTCGGCAAGATGGCTTGCCTGGTCTTCGCAGATGCGGCCGCGCATATCGGCCCGGGCCATGCAGGTGAGCTCGGAGACATCGAGTTCCCAGGACAGCCGTCGCACGATGAATTCAGGAGCCTCCGCGCGCCGGCTGTCAAACGCCCAGAATGGCAGCTGGTGAACGCTGATGATGCGGCAGGCCGCTTCACGAAGCTCGAATGGCATCTCCGCTTTCCACAGCAGGATCCGGGCATCGACGGCGCCACGTTTGGAATGGCCAGGCTGGCCAATGGCGCCCGTCACCGGATCGATGACCGTGGTATCCGGCTTCGCGATGTCGTGCAGCAGTGCTGCAATAAACATCACCTGTCGGCGAGGCTCTGCAGCGTTCTGCCACGCGTGATCAGACAGCAGCGCGTCAAGGACAAGCCGGGTGTGAATCCCAACGTTTCCTTCGGCGTGGTGGCGTGCGTCCTGTGGGGTGTGCTCAAGCGCAAGAAGCGCCGGGACCAACTCACAAAGCAATTGCCAATCGTAGGTGCCACCCGGCTCGGGAATCAGCGTTTTCAAGTCTTTCCAATTCATGATCTTTCTCCTTTCGGTACGACGCCTTGATCAGCGCCAACCACATCGCGAATGCACTCAGTCACTCGCGTCCAATAAATCCGTCAAGTCCGCTCACGGCATCGTCTCCACGAAAACCTTGGGATCGAACTCGCGCAGCTCTTCGAGGGACGTGATGGTCTTCAGCCCGAGCTGTTCCCAGCCGACGGTTGGCACCGGCGCATAGAGATCGGCACCTTCGGCCAGCAGATTGGGAAACATCGGCCTGGCAAGATGATGTGATCCCGAATCGAGAATGGTCTGGGTGAAACCTCGCCTCACAAACTTGTAGCGGGCCTCAACAAAATCGTCGTTCTCCACCTTCAGGTACAGGCCTTCGGACTCGTCCTGCGGGTTGGTCTGCTTCCATGTCAACTCGAGAGGCAGCCCTTCGCGCAACACCTGTCGCTCGAAGTTCACCCGCCAGTCGCGGCTCTTCGCCAGTGACCTGTAGATCAGCTTTTTCAGCTGCTTGAGGTCCGCAGGCATCGCGCCAGCGTAGAGCACCGGCACCGATACGACGGGCTGCCCCCCGAGCATTTCATGCCGGCGCTTCGTCGACAGAAATTTCCCTGTGCGTCGATCCAGCAGGTCGAATTCAAGCAGCATGTGCGGCAGCCTGTCATACCAAACGGAGTGCTTGGCATACATGGCTTCACCGTACAGCACCCAGCGGTCTTCGAGCTTGGACAGCAGTGCGTCGGCATGGGCATGAGCCCATGGCTTCAGCCAGTTGAACTGGCGTTCACTCCAGCCTCCCACCAGATAGTGGCCGCGAGACTGCAAAAGCAGCTCGCCACCATCGCTGAATGAAATGCCGCAGTTCGCCGCATCCATTTTTTCCTCAATGACAATTTGCTTTCCAGCCAGGGCCGCAAGCGGGATCTGGTCCGATCCGTCGTCGCCCTCTTGAAGGCGCGACCCCTCCAAATGCGCAGTACGCGGGTATTTCGCCAGTTCTAGCGATTGAATATGTTCCATGGTCGTCTCCATGCGGCAGTCCGCCGGCAACGCAATGAGTGCGTGCAGGAACGGGAAAGCCGCGGTTCAGTGATATGAACCGACGACGGGGAGTAGGAAAGGACGCTGGTGCGTCCCGGTCAATCATGGCGGCTAACGCACCATGTTGCTCATGTGTCTCGTCCGGGTCGCGAACCGTTTCAACTCCCACAGGTGCATGGCGTGCCTTGTGGAACGGTGAGGGTTCGCGTCTGGTAAAGACGCGGTCGTCGGTTAGGCGGTGACGGTTGCGCGAGACACGTTGAGCTCCAGGCCTCAGAGGGCGTAGGTGAATGAAGGCCGTGATCATAGCGGCTGCCGGAAGAAAGGAAGCGATGATCGTGCGTTGTGTGTCTAACTCGCCACAGGCGATGCAGCGCGTCTTCTATTTAGTAAATTGCCGGAATCCACAGCTTGGTCTGTATCCCTGGAACCAATAACCGTTCCGCCTTTGGAAGCAGAACCGTGCCCCGAGTAACCGAATCGCGCAATCGTTCCTGATCGCCTGAGACTCTGCCAAAGCTGTCGCCGATGGCAACCCTTGTTTGCCGCACAGCAAATAAGGGGCTATCGCTAACGTATACCGGCAAACCGCTACATTCCTAACATACCAGTCATCCGAAAGTCGAATTTGCATGCTGTCTAAGCTCCATCCCGACCAGCCAACGTGCCTATCAAACGCTGCGACCCCGGCTACGCCAGCCGGCTGGTATATCGCCTGCCGATCTTTCGAATTGAAGCGCTCGCCACTGGGTTTAAGGATTGCCGGTCGCTCACTGGTGTTTTTTCGGGATGACCAAGACCAACCCGCTGCGCTCGACGACCGCTGCGCACACCGCAACGCACCCTTGTCCGCCGGCAAGGTGTGTGACGGCCGCCTGCGCTGCGCGTACCACGGGTGGGAGTACACAGCGCAAGGTGAGTTGGCACGCATACCTGCATTGCCGACAACTGCTGTAGTAGCGCACATTCGGGTTGCTCACTACGTCGTTGAAGAGAAGCAGGGCTTTGTCTGGATCTGGTTGCCCAATGCGATACAACCTGCACCAAAGGCCGGTGCACCTCTATTCCCCCATTACAAGGAGCCTGGCTGGACCAGCTTTGTGATGCACACCCGGTTTGAAGGGGGTGTCGAGGCCTGTCTGGAGAATTTTCTGGATTGTCCCCATGCAACGTTTGTGCACCGCTACTGGTTTCGTTCACCGACGGCGAAAGCCGTCAAGTGCGTGGTGCGCACATTGGCGGACGGGGCGAAGGCGGAATATTTTGAAGAGCCACGGGAAAAGAGCCTGGTTTGGTGGGCGCTGGCGCCTGCCCGAGGCAACATGCGCCACACCGATCGCTTCATTGCGCCCAACACCAGTCAGGTGGACTATGCATTCCCGGGTGGCCTGCACTACACCATCACCTCTTCTTGTACGCCCATCCATTCGAATGCGACCCAGGTTACGACCGTCATCAGTTTTCGCTATAAGAAGATTGGTTTCCTGGTTCGCTTATTCTTTGAGCCCTTGTCACGTTTGATTATTCGGCAGGATGTCAAAATGTTGCGCTTGCAGGCGCAAAACATTCAACGCTTTGGGAAAGCTGAATTTTGTAGCACCCCTGCAGATCTGCTCGGCCCCCACATTGTTGCCTGGCGTCAAGCGCTGTCCCGTGGTGAACCAGTACCCCAGGAAGCAAAAGAACGCAATGTTGAAATTTTCCTCTGAATCGACGCTACGACTGGCCGTGTGCATTGTGTTGCTACTGCTCGCGGGGCTGACCGTGGGTTTCTACCTCATGCAAAATCACACCGGCTTGATCGGTGGGGAAATCGCTTTATCAAAGGCCGTTTGGCTGGCGCTTGCGATTTTGTTCTGGTTGCTGTTGCCAGCCTTGATACTGATGGACGGAAGAACGGTCAACGCATGTCGGCTGCCGTTTGCCTGGCTGCTGGGTCTCATGGCGGCGCGTGGCGTGATTGAAGGCTTGATGCTGTATGTTTACAACAATTGGTCGCCGCTGTATGGTATCGCTCACGATGCGATCTGTCTTGTGGTGATGGGCGCATTGGCCTTATCAATGTATGGCCGGGGAAGGCAGCATCAGCCGACGTCGACACGCCGCCTGGGGTTGCACGCCATGGTGACAGGCCTGATGTTTTTGCCGGAAATGTATTACGCTTGGTACATGCGGGCAAACTTCCATACGCAGGGCAACCATGCCATCTATTTTGTGCCGGATAATGGCCAGCATACGCTGGTGCTGGGCGTCACCACAACGGTCAATCTACTGCTGATTGCCTATCTATTCTGGTTCGTGCCTCGTTGGCTTCATGACAAAACTCAAAGCGACAATCCGCAAGCGGTGTGAACTCAACGCGCGGGATGTGGCTGCGATGTATGCACTCTACCGTGCGTATTACGCGCAAACCGATGAGCGTCTTTTCGAGCAGGATATGGCTGGCAAAAGCCATGTCATTGAACTGCATGGCGACACTGGGCTGCAGGGTTTTTCCACGCTGGAACTACTGCGCCTGGAATCGGACGGAGCGTGTCAGATGGTAGTTTTTTCCGGTGACACCATCATTGACCAGGCCAGTTGGGGTGAACAGGCGTTGTCGCTGGCGTTTTGTGAGTTTGCCGGGCGCGTCAAAGCCACATTTCCCATTGACCCACTGTACTGGTTTTTGATATCCAAAGGCTATCGCACCTATCGCTATTTGAGTTTGTTTGCGCGTGACTACTATCCCAGTTACACGGCCCCGACACCGCACGCGATGCAATCCCGGTTGGATACCATTGCACGGCATAAATTTCGCAGTGCCTACGACGCCGCGTCCGGCCTGATTCGGTTTCAGTCCCCCCACGGACATTTGAAGCCGCAGTGGGCTGGGATTCGCGAAGGATTGCGCCGACGACCCGAAATCCAGTTTTTTCTGGAGCGCAATCCGCACTACGAGCAAGGGGATGAACTGGCCTGTCTGACCGAACTTGAAGCCGGCAATCTGCGCTCACTGGCACGGCGCGCTTTTGTGGCAGGTCTGGCCCGCCCGCTGACGCAACTGGATGTCCATTAGTCAAGCCGTAGCGGGTCACGCTGCGCGATTTCATTATCTGCTGGATGATCCCGCGGCCGTTCAAGCACGCCAACTTGCCACACTGGTGGCAAACAACGCACAGTCGGCCTGGGGTTTGCAGCACCAATTCGCGACTATTGGGGACTACCGTCAGTACGCGCAGAACGTGCCAATTTCGAAGTGGGACGATCTGGCACCCTGGGTGGACCGTGTCGCAAAGGGAGAGCGAGCGGTCTTGACCAGTGCCCCGGTTCTGGTATTTGAGGAAACCGGTGGCAGCTCCGGGGGCGCCAAGTTGGTGCCCTATACAGAAGATGGTCTGGCATCATTCCGCAAAGGCCTGTTACCTTGGTTGGATGATTTGTTGGTGTCGTACCCAGCCCTTGGGCAGGGAAAGTTCTACTGGGCCATTTCACCGGCCTGCCGCGTCCCTCGAACGACCCCTGGAGGCGTACCGGTGGGCCTGGCCAGTGACGCCGCCTATTTTGGCGCCGAACTGGCACCCTTGGTGATGGACGCGCTGGCGGTGCCGCCCACAGTCGGTGCGATTGCTGACTTTACGCAATGGGTGGCTGCGACGGTTGAGCATCTCATGGCCTGCAGGGAATTGACCATGATTTCCGTTTGGAGCCCGACCTTTTTGTCTGAGTTGCTGCGCCTGGCGGGGCCCGGGCTGGACTACAGAACATTGTGGCCCCAGCTGAAAGTCATCAGTTGCTGGGATCAGGCGAGCGCGCGGCCGCAAGCCCAGGCATTGCAAGACTTGTTTCCGGGCGTCGTTGTGCAAGGCAAGGGCTTACTCGCGACCGAGGGGCTGGTCTCGATTCCGCTGGTGGGCTTTGAATTTCCGGTGCTGGCAATAGAGTCAGGCTTCTGGGAGTTTCTCGACGCGAGCGGCCGCGCGCTGCGCGCGCACGAAGTCGAGAAAGATGCCGACTATACGTTGGTGATGAGCACCTCGTCCGGGCTGTACCGCTATGTGCTGGGCGACCGCGTCAGAATTCCGGGCTTTGCCGGGCGTACGCCGATGATTGAGTTCATTGGCCGCGGCGACACATCGAGTGACTTGTGTGGCGAAAAGCTGGTTGACGAATTCGTGGCCCGGGCATTGGCGCCGCTGGCCTTGCGGTTCGCGATGCTGCGCCCGGTTTGCGCACTGGGCAATACGCCAGGATACGCATTGTTGTTCGACGTCGATGAGGTGCCGGAGCAGACGGCCGTGGCATTGGCGCACCAGGTTGAGCAAGCGCTGTGTGCCAATCCCCAATATGCCTACGCGCGCAATCTGGGGCAATTGGCGGCTCTGATACCGGTTGGTATCCACCAACCACTTGCGCGCTGGCTTGCTCGCGGGTTGGCCCGTGGCCAGCGTCTCGGCGATATCAAGCTGCCCGCGCTAGGACCCGACGATGATTGGTACCGGCCATGAGCCGCTTTGCCTTTGCGCTGGCAACGCCCGATGACGACGCACAACTGCGTGCGCGCATGGCTGCAGACTGGATGGAAGGTGACATTGCCGTGAGCTTTCGCCGCGAACCGTCCTACTTCGCGGGTTGCAGCTTGCAGGGCAGCCTTGCACAGGTGATCAAATGCACCGAGCTGTCCAGCGGACGCATCGTCGGGATGGGCGCACGACTGAAGACCATGGCCTTCGTCAATGGCGCGGCGTGCCAGATCGGCTATCTGAGTGACCTGCGGGGTGCGCCAGAGTACAGGCGCGGAACGCTGCTGGCGCGTGGCTATCGTTTTTTGCAAACTTTGCATGAAGCCGATCCGTTGCCTTTCTACTATTCGATCATCTTTGCCGGCAATGACGCAGCCACACGCAATCTGGTAGGTGCGCGCGCAGGATTGCCGGAATACACCGACAGTGGCGCAATTTTGACGCCAGCACTCCACCTCGATCTGCCAAAACGGGTCTTACAGGTCCCTGGCGTTGAATTCAGCCGCGGCAGCGACGCGCAAGGCGACGACATTGTGACCTTCTTGAATCAGCAGATGGCGCGCAGACAGTTGGCACCGTGCTATGCGGTGGCCGACTTTCTAGCCGGGGGTCGTCTTGAGAATCTGTCGTTTTCTAATTTCTTCATCGCCCGGCGTGGCCCGAAGATCGTGGCTGCATTGGCCGCCTGGGACCAAGCAGGCATTCGTCAAACGCATATTGAGCGCTACTCGCCCGGCCTGCGTGCGCTGCGCCCGCTGTACAACGTGTTGAGTGCGCTCACTCCGTTAAAACCTTTGCCTGCGCCCGGCGACAGAGTGCCCTATTTGTACTTCTCCTGCGTTGCAGTGGCAGAAGATGACGGCGCATTGTTTGCTGGCCTGTTGCGCCATGCGTATCGTGCATTGCGCACCGGGCCCTGGCACTATGCGATCATAGGACTGCATGAACGTGATCCGTTGCTTGAGGTTCTCGATGGCTACCGCGCTATTGCAGCCGCGGGTCGTCTCTACGTCGTGCGCTATCCGCAGGCCGCAACGGAAATCATGGCTTTGGACGCCAGGGTTCCGTATGTGGACATGGCGCTTGCCTGAACGGAAGCTGCAATGAAAACTTGGCTGCGTGTACCTGATTGGCGCGACCCACGGCTTCCGGTGGCTGCCATTTTGTTGACCTATGTGCTGTTGGGCATGACGGTACTGGGCTTTAACCGCAGTCCACTGCAGGTTTGCACCACGGTTGCTGCCGCGGTTCTACTTGACATGGTTTTCCACCGCATTTTTCGCCCTCAGGAACCACCGTTGTTCCCGTTCAGTGCGCTGATCACTGGGTTGGGGCTGAGTATTCTGGTCAACTATGCGCATGGTCTATGGCTGGCAGCAATGCCGGCTTTTTTTGCGATCTCGTCCAAGTATGTGTTCACCTGGCGTGGTCGCCATCTGTACAACCCAGCCTTGTTTGGTGTGGTCGCCAGCTTGTTGCTGACCGACGGCTTGATCAGCGACTCACCCGCCTACCAATGGGGTGGCTCCTACGCCATTGCGGCCTTCATCGTCACGCTGGCACTATTTTTCGTGTTTCGGATCCAACGCTTTGCCCTGATTGGCTCGTTCCTGCTGTTCTACGCCATCAGCCTGTGCGTGCGTGCTTGGTTTACGCGTTGGCATATGCCGATGGAAACCTGGTTTCTGGGAACTCTGACCTCGCCACCTTTTTATCTATTCACCTTTTTCATGGTGACGGACCCACAGACTTCACCTGCCACGCGGCGCGGCCAGGTGCTGCTGGCGTTTTGCATTGTTGCAGTCGATTTTCTTCTGCATTTGCGCGAGACCTTGTCGACACTTTTCTACGCGGCGTTTTTGTGCGCAAGCCTGCGATTGCTGTGGACGCACGGCCAGGCCATTCGCGATGGGGTCGGCGCCTTGCGCGTTCGGTTGGCATTCAGCTACAGACGCTGGGCGATGGTCGGCTGCATGGGGGCGGCTGCCTGGCTGGGCGTTCACAGCCTGTTGGCCACAGACAGCGATTTTTCGCCGGATTTTGAATTCAAGGAGATCATTGCCGAGCAGGCTGGCATCAGCTCCCAGCCGGGGCAGGTGCTGCATTCGGTGGACCCGCGCATTGCCCATATTGCGAAATGGGTGCTGTCGGTGGGCGATGCGGTGGCGGCGGCGGACGTCGACAACGATGGCTTGCAGGATATTTTTCTGACCTATCCGCTCAAGGATGGGCGCGACCGGGCGGCGCTGTACCGCAACCTTGGCAACTACCAGTTTGAGCGCGTCGCCATACCTGCATTGGATGGCATCTTCGACCACCCTGAGATTCACGGCCTGCCGTCGGGGGCCATCTTCTTTGACTACGACAATGACGGCGATCAGGACTTGCTGATACTGGTGGGCTATGGCAAGGTACGCCTGCTGCGAAACCGCCTGGTCGAAGATGGACATTTATCCTTTGTCGATGTCAGCGATGCGATGGGGCTTGGTGACTACGGCATCAGCGTTGCCGCAAATGTGGCGGACTTTGGGCATTCGGGCAAACTCGATGTGGTGATTGGCAATGCATTGAACCCCCTGTTGCCGGACTATGCCAAGCCAACACCGTTCAATATTTTCAAACTGCCGCAGCCCGAGTACCCCGGGGACCGACGGATGTTCAATTTCATGCACCGCAATTGGCACAGCGCCAACAACGGCGGCGGCATGATCCTGTTTCGCAACCAAGGTGGGCGATTCGAAAAGGCCGATGCACAGGCCTTGGGGCTGGCCGGTGAAAAACGCTGGACCACGGCCATAGGCGCGGCTGACCTCAATGGGGATGGCTGGCCGGACCTGTATGCGGCCAACGACTTTGGACCGGACCAATTGTTGGTCAACCAACGCGACGGCACGTTTACCATGGTCAAGGGCAATGTCGCCGGAGAGATTGGCCGAGACACCTACAAAGGCATGAACGTGTCGGTAGCCGATTTTGATGGCAGCGGTCGGCCTGGTATTTACGTATCCAATGTTCATGAAAAATTGCAGGCCGAAGGCAGCCTGCTGTGGATGAACAACGGCAAAGGTGACACAGCGTCCAGTTGGGTCGACCAGGCCATGCAAAAAAACGTGCTCAATGAAAAGCGGTTTGGCTGGGGCGCGGCTGCCGGCGATCTGGACTTGGATGGTCGGGTCGATATCTTGCAAGCCAATGGCATGGTCGACAACGCCTACGACAAAATCTACCCCGACTGCCCTGACTACTGGTATTGGAACGACAAAATTGCGTTGACGCGGCCCGATGTGCATGGCTACGCGGACCGTTGGGCCGACCTGCGCGGCCGCTGCATTTTTCCGTTTGAGCGCAACCGGGTGGAGCTGAACCGTGGGCGCCACTTTGTCGACGTCGCCCAACGTGTGGGCTGGGACAAGCTGGGAAATTCGCGTGGCATTGCGCTGGTCGATCTCGACAACCGTGGCCGGCTGGACGTACTGGTGACCCACCAGTTCGCGCCGCTATCCATTTACCGCAACCAGTCCGTTGCGGGCGCGGCGCCAAAATCCTGGATTGGCCTGTCACTGGCAGGTGATGGCCAGAGCTGCAACCGCGACGCCATTGGCACCCGTGTGGATATTGAATACACCGCCCAGGGCACGCTGCATAAGCAATGGCGTGAAGTATTGGCTGCCAACGGTTTTTCGGCGCAAAACGATAGACGCCTGTTGTTTGGCCTGGGTGATTACCGTGGCGTCGTCAACCTTTCGATTCATTGGTGCGGTGCCCCCACGTCACAAAAACTGACGCTGGAGCCTGGGCGATACCATGCGCTGAAAATTGCCGCGCAAGACACGCTTGCCGCGGTCGGACAGAAAAAGTGAGCATGCTCAAGCACCGTGCCGATGTTCGTAGCCTGGCATTTGCCATGGCGGCGTTGCTGCTGTTGGGGTTGCCGCACGCGTGGCTGCCAACACCGGGCCTGGCTGTGCCGTGGATTGCGTGCGCCAGTCTGGCCTGTTTCATTGCCAGCATCATCAACCACAACCACATGCACCAGCCCGTGTTCACGGATCGCAGGTGGAATATTTGCTTCAACCTGGCCTTGAGCCTTGCGCGTGGACACAGTGCCAGCGGCGTCATCGTTCCGCATAACCTGAACCACCATGTGCAAGCCGGTGCCGAAGACGATTGGATAAGTCCACGACTTGCAGGCCAGGGGCTGGGATGGTGGCGTTTGTTGCGCTACGTCGTCGTGGCAAGCGGCAACATGATGATTCAGCGCCAACGCGCAGATGCCCCGCGTTTACCGAAGTCCATGCGTGCCAGCCTGATACTGGAAAAGCTTGTTTTGGCTATCGTCGTGGCGTTGGCGTGCCTGCATGACTGGCAGATATTTTTGGCCTACAACGTTGTGCCCTGGCTGCTGGGCCTGGCGCTGTTGGTGGGCGTGAATTTGCTGCAACACGATGGTTGCGATCCAGGCTCCGTACTGGGAGAGTCGCGAAACTTCACCGGAAAATGGGGGAACTGGATGTTTTTCAACAATGGTTTTCACAGTGCACACCACTACCAGCCCGCACTGCATTGGAGCCGACTGCCGGCCCTGCATGCCACGCTTGCGCAGCGACTGCCTGGCAATGACCTGACGCATGCCTCGATTGTTGTCTACCTGTGGCATTTTGGTTGGTCACGTCCCGGCGTGCGTTGATTCATGGGCAAGCTGTACATATCCGCTCCGGTTGACGACGTTCAATTGGCCACTCACGTCGCACCAACCGTTGCCGAACTGGCTGGCCGTTTGCCCACCGAACAAGAGCTGTGCCACTTGGCGCGTGCGCAGGGCCTTGATTACGCGACCATGGTGTTGTACCAGGCGCTGCATGCATCGGCAGAGCACCGCCCATTCATTGATGCCGTGAACGCCGAGCCGGTTCACACATCACATCCGCCATTGGATGCCAAGGTCCTGATCATTCCCGCTTTGTTCCATGGCCACTTTCCGGAAACCGGTGCCGACGCCAAGTTGGTGGCCGATATTGCGCGCCACTGTGGTTTTGCCGTTGAGACGCTGCCCATTCGCAGTGTTGCGTCCAGCACGGTGAATGCGCAGATCATTGCCGAGGCGCTCAGTCGCGAAACGGCTCGCAACCTGTGGATTTTTACGGTAAGCAAGGGCACCGCGGATTTTCGACTCTTCCTGCAACGTCATCCGGACCATCCGGTCATTGACCGGTTGAGTGGCTGGGTGAACGCCTGTGGCATTGCCGGCGGCTGTGAAATCGCCGACTACGACACCGCAACAGCATGGCGTCGCCTCAAATACTGGTTTATTTGCCGCCTGTTTGGCAATGGCCCGGAGTTGCTGCGAGAAATGCGCACCGACCACCCGTATTGGCAAGTGCCGATTCAACTGCCCAAGAGCATGCAAGTGTTCAATTTTTCCGCTGTGCCCTTGGGTGCCCACATGCAGACTTCCTTGATTGGCCGCTATCAGGCGATCAGCCAGTTGGGTCCCAACGACGGCATGGTGCTGTGCCGCAATTCCATGTTGGAGCACGGTCCCTGCTATCCTGTGTGGGGATGTGACCATTTCTTTCGCAGCCCATTGGTGGCCCCGTTGTTGTATCGCTTTTTCGGTTTTTTGCGACGGCAGTGATCGTTCGTTATAGTTCACCATCTTCCAACAGGAGAACACTATGCGGCAAATTGGCATTGGGAAACTGACCCGCAACTTTTTGCTGGGTGCGCTGCTGGTGTCCTGTGGGTGGACCTGGGCTGCGACAGCGCCAGTGCTCGATCCCAGTGCGGGCAGGGTCGAAGACCGGCTGCAATTGCGAACGCTGCTGGACCAGATGGAAAAAGCCATCAGCAATCTGGACGTAGAGGCCGCCATCAAGCAGATGCAGCCGGACGCGGTGGTGACTTGGCAAAACGCCGAAGTGTCACGTGGCCCCGAACAAATTCGCGCGTACTACAACCGCATGCTCAAGGGCGGCGCCCCTATCGTGAAGAAATTCAGCACCAAGGCGACCTTGGGTGGGCCCGCCGTGTTTTACGGCGACAGTGCGGTGGCCTACGGGACCACGGTGGACACCTATGAACTGTCCGATGGACTGAGTTTTCAGTTGAAGGCGGCGTGGAGTACCACTGTCACCAAGACCGATGGGCAGTGGAAAGTGGCGGCACTGCATTTTTCAACCAACCTGTTTGACAACGCGCTGCTCAACAGTGCCGAGCGATTGATCTGGATTGCCGGTGTCGCGGCCTTTGCGGCCGGTCTGCTGCTGGCTTGGCTTGGGCTGCGGCTGACACGCAAGAAATGAATGCGGTGCCGCAGTTCCGCGTGAACAACGCTGACAAAGTGGCGATCCGGCCATGGATTAACCTGGCGATCATCGGCACCGTCTATGCCGCGGCGTTGTCCTTGCTATGGCTGGGATCACGGGCAAACCTGGAAGTAACGCTGCTGTTGGGCATCGCCTTTTCGTTTGTGCTGCTTACCAATTACGCGCTGATTCACGAAGCCACGCACGACAACTTGCATCCCAATGCCCGTTGCAACCAATGGCTGGGGGTTGTCACTGCCTTACTATTTCCAATACCCTTTTCCATGATCAAGGTAACCCACACGGTGCACCACTGCTGCAACCGCACGGATCATGAGATGTTTGACCTGTACTACCCGGGCGACAACATGTTCCTTAAACTGGGCCAATGGTACGGACTGCTCTCCGGGTTTTTCTGGCCCACCATTCCGGTGGGCATGGTGATCCTGGCGACTTGCCCGGCGCTGCTCAAGACGGCACCCTTTCGCAAGGCGCGTACCACGGCCGTACTGTTTGATGATTTTCAGAAAAAAGGAGTGGGTCGCATCCGTGTGGAAGTGTTGCTGCTGATAGGTTTCTGGGCTGCAATGTTCGTGCTGCTGGATTTGAAATGGCAGAGCGTCTTGTTGATGTACGCCTGTTTTGCTTTTAACTGGTCAACAAGGCAGTACGTGACCCATGCCTTCACGCCGCGCGACGTCGTCAACGGGGCCTTGAATCTGCGTGTCAGCGCGCCGATGTCGTGGCTGTTGCTCAAAGGCAATTGGGACTTGGTGCACCACCAAAAACCGTGGCTGCCGTGGACAGCTTTGGCAGAAGAAGGCCGGCGCAGCGTGGCACCCGTTGGTTTTTGGCGGCAGTATGCGCGCATGTGGGGCGGGCCCGTGCCGACGCATGAACCCTCACCCGAGCGTCTGCCGAATACTTCGGCTGTCGCCAACCAAGGGCACCAGTCGCCACCGAGTAGGGCCAGCAATCTTCCGGGTTGATGGGCTTGGCGTTCGTCCGTTCGTGGGTTTGCATGGTGCTGCTAGCTTTCGTGGGCAGTACCGCCGCATCGGCCGTACCTGAAGACCAAGCGTCCGAGGTTGAGCGTATCCATGCCTTGTTGCATGAAATCGAGGAAGCCACCAATACCCGGGATATCCAGCGCCTGTTACGCCACGCTACCGACGATATCGTCATGCTGTCCAAGAACGGCGAGACTCTGGTCGGCAAGGCCGCAGTGGACGCCTATGTGAACAAGATGCTGAGCGCAGCGGGGCCAGTTCTGACAGGCATGCACACTCGGGTGATACAGGACGGGCCACCACTGATCCATGGTGCAGTGGCCATGGCCCACGGAACGTCTGACGATGCGTACGAGTTCCAGGGCGGCATGCGGCTAGCCATCGTGACATCGTGGTCGGCTACCCTGGTGCGCCAGGATGGGGAGTGGAGAATAGCCAGCCTGCATTTCTCCTTCAATCTGTTTGACAACCCCTTGCTCAACGCTGCGCGCTTTAGTGTCATCGTTGCCTCTGGCATAGGTTTGGTGTGCGGACTGTTGACCGGTGTTCTTTACATGCGCAGGCGGGTTAGATTCAGATAGCGGTTGTAGCAGTAGCGGCCCAGCGCAAGGCCCGCCAGAACGTCCAGCAGATGATGTTGGTGTACCAGCAGCACCGAGGCTGCGATCAAGGTCAACCAACCGCGCAGTAAGGTGGTCCATAGACGGCCGCGCTGGCTATCGGCCAGCGCATGGGCGATCACCCAGACGATCAGACTGCTGTAGGTAATATGCAAGGACGGGACCAGGTTGTGGCTGAGGTCTAGTTGGTACATTGCCTCAAAGACCGGTGCAAAGTCGGGAACGGTCGTCGGGCGGGTGTGCCCCAAGTGGCCAGGTATCAGCAAGAAACAGATGCCGCCGATGACGGTGGCCAGCGCAAATACTCGGGCCAAGGCGCGCATTTGTGCTGGGCTCAAGCAGAACATCGGTAGCCAGAACAGCGCCGAAATGGAGAAGTAAACGAAGACCATGGACGGAACAAATGGGATGGCCAGTTCCCACTGCGTGTACATTCCCCACGTCGATTCACGTTGTGCCGACAGCCAATTGCAGCCACCATAGACCAGTACAAACAATATGCTCAATTGCACCAGCAGGCGCACATACAACATGGCGCTCGCCCTGTCTGGTGTGGCAAAGGCGCTCTTCGTCATTGCGCGCGCCAACGTGCCATGTCGCGGAGCAAATGCCGGTCCAACCAGGCATTGGCGAGGTTCATCGATTGTGTAACCACAGGATGTTGCGTTGCAACGCGGTGCTGAAAATCCAGCAGGTCGCTACGCTGCTCGGGTCTATACCCCAACAGACCGGCATAGAAGAGTGGCGCATTCAGTGAAATTTTCTCGGCCATGATGCGTTGATGCAGATGGCGCACATGGTTGCCGACGTCAGCGGCCGACATCGTCGCATGTTCCCAGTACGGTGCCACGGTATGGGGGTTGCTGTCCGTGCGCAGGTCGAAGCGGTCGCGGTTGAAACTGTTGAGAATCGGAACACCGGCAACGCGCGTGCTAAAAGTGGCCAAGAAATAAAAATCTGGGGGCGTGGCAGCTAGAAACGCCAAGGTGGTGTCCATGGTTTGCGGCGTTTCGCCCGGGAAGCCGACTATCAGCGACACCACGCTGGTCAAGCCCACGGCGCGACAATTGACCAAGGCCTGATGGTTGGCCTCCACCGTGCATTGCTTGTCCATGTTGTCGAGGATGCCTTGATCGCCGGATTCCACGCCAATCTGCACCTGGTGTGCGCCGGCCTCTTTCATCATGGCGGCAATCTCCGGGTGGGCCAGATCGTCGGCGCGGGCATAGCAGATCCACTTGAGCCCAAGCTGACGTTTCACCAGTTCACCGCAGAGTTCAACCAGCCGACGCCTGGGCATGGTGAACAACGAGTCCAGGCAAGTCACATATTGCGCACCAGTTTCCTCGCGATAGCGTTGCCAGTCGTCAGCGATTTTTTTGGCGCTTTTATAGCGAAACCGCGTGTCATCGAACAAATAGGGATAGTTGCAAAAGTTGCAGCGGTAGGGGCATCCGCGTACGCTTTCGTAATACACCATGGGAAATTTTCTACCGTGGTCTCGCTCGGCTTGGGCCCAGTCTGGTGTGGGTAGAAAGTCCAGGTCACTGCCCTTTGGTACGCCGCTGCGCAAAACGTGGGTACTTGCGCGTTTCTCCAGGCTACCCGATGCGGGTGCCACAAGCTTGGTGAATCCTGAGCGGATATAGCGCACCAGCTCCGGCACCAGCATTTCGCCATAGCCTACTGCCAATACATCGACTTCCGGCATGCCAGGCCAATCGTGTACCAGCGTGCCACCCAGGGCGCCACCGATGACCACGCGATTGTGCGCACGCTTGAGGCGCTTGACCAGCGGCTCCACCTCACTCAGATCGCGCAGCAAGGTCGCGGACAGAAAGACACAGTTGCACTCCGCCAGCAAGGACCGGGCGTGAGTGGTATTGGCAAATACTTCGTCGACGGTAATGGCGCCATAGGCCATGCCCTCCTGCGCCAACAGGGTCTGCAGCACCACCTCGGTCAGTTCCGGCGCTGACAGATTTTCTGTGTTGGCGAAATATTCGCGAACCAAAGGCGACAGACGTCGCCGGCCGAGCAGGCGCTCGACTTGACCAGCGATCATGGGCTCGGCCATCACCAGCTTGATTTTCAAATCCAGCCAGGCGGCCTGTGCGGCGCGCCATTGCAGCGACTGCTTGCGCAAGGCGCGCAGCACAGAAGTTTCCTTCTCATTGAGCAGGCCGCCAGTCACAACCAATACTTTTTGCATCATCGCACCCTGCGCAGCGTGGGCCCACCCGAGGGCACGATGAGAACCATTTTTCGCACCGGTCTGACTTTTTCCGGCTCTACCGTCTCCATTTGGCTATGTGTCAACAGCGTGGCCGCGATCAAAGTCATTTGCCGTTGGGCCATGGGCATGCCCGCGCATAACCTTTGACCCAGACCGAACGGAAAATAGGCATGGCGCCATTCTGGCTTGGGGTTGAGAAACCGTGTCGGTTGGTATTGCGTAGCTTGCTCAAAGACAGCCGGATTGCGATGCGCCAAGTACTGGCATGGCAAGACCCTGCTGCCAGCGTGCACGACGTGCTCACCGACCGCCGTGTTGGCTGTAGCGTGCCTGGTCAAGTGAACCACGACCGGACACAGCCGTAAACTTTCCTGAATCGCCGACTGCAGCAACGGCAAGTTTTCCGGCAGTGCTTCTGCATGGGCGTTGGTCAGGGTGCTGACCTCGTTCTGCACCGCGGCCAGGGCGTCGGCATGATTCCACAGATGGTGAAAGACCCAGCCCATGGCCTCAGCGCTGGTGTCGTGGCCGAATAGCAGAAAAGTCACGGTCTCGGAGATGATTTCGTCATCCGTCAGTGCATGGTCGCCAGCCATGCGGGCACGCAATAGCGCGCCCAATACACCACCGTCGACGGCGTGGGCTGCCTTGCGGGTCATTTGCTCCCGGATAAAGGTGTGCACCTTTTCCCGGTTGATCAAAAAACGGCCCCAGCCCGACCAGGCGCCCAGATTCACATGCAAGGGTTTCAAAAACAGAATGGCCGGATTGCGAAACGATGCCAGCCAGGTTTGGATGTGCGACACCATTGCCTGGTGTTGCTCGGTGTTCAATGCACCAAAGAGGATTTCCACCATGGCATTGAGCGTTATGGTGCTGACCAAGCGACTGCCCTCGAATGTCTGGCCTTGCGATATCTCTTGCAATGCCTGGCAGGCCCATTTGCGCGTGAGTATGTCGTAGCGCGACAGGTCTCCGTAGAAGAAATGCGGCAATAGGGCCTTGCGGTGCGCCTGATGGCGCTCGCCTTCAATGGCTATCAGGCTGTGTTGGCCGACGACCGGTCGCAAGGCCTCGGTCCCGCGACCACCTATGAGATCGCGATTCTTCGTGATCTCGGCAACCAGTGCTGGATCGCCAGTGACCAGACAATCGCCCATCACGGGGAGGCGCAGACGCAGTGTCAATTCTCCGCGCTCCAGCGAACGATCCAGCAGCGCGTAGGGTGAGCGCAACCACGCCAGCGCGTTTCCAAGCGGGCCGAGCAGGTCAGCGTTCAGATAGTGTCCTTATGCATGTCGCGACCCGCAAAATAAGTGTTATCGTGAAAAACCAAGGTTTGCGCATTCTACGGGGCAGCTTGATTCTGTATTCATGGGTTTGTCCCATGGTGACGCAGCCCTGAGCATGGGAGATATTTGCTTCAAGGAGGGAGAATCAAGAGCATGTCGAAAGCTAAACACACATTCACCCCTGATCCTGCGCAAATGGCGTTGTGGCCCACAGTGTCTGGCAATACCATCAATGGTCTTGGTGAAGCTACTGCCGAGCGCCCCCGCCCCATCTATTGGCACGACCCGAACAGCACGCCGCACGGCCCCCTGCAACGGTGGTTCTATGCGCGCAGCGCAGACAACCCCGTGCTGGCCAGCGCCAGGGCGCAACGCCAGGCGATTCTGGATACCCCATTGGCGCCTCTGGCGCAGCAGACCGTGGCGTTACAGGATTGGGAATGGGTCGCCAAGCTGCGGCAAGCCGCCACAGAACTAGGCGCCGACCTGTTTGGCATCACGCCGATGCGGGGGGAGTGGGTTTTCGAGGGCCATACGGTCACGCAGCGTTGGATCATCATGATCGGCGTAGCCCACTCATTTGATGCGATGAAGACGGCTCCTGCTTCACATGCCGCGGCAGAGGTGGTGCGCCAGTACGGTCGCGGAAGTCGCATCGCCAAGGGCATTGCTTCTCTCATTCGCGAACATGGTCACGAGGCTCAACCGCACGGTGGGCCCATGGCCGGTCCCATGGTTCTAATTCCACCCGCGTTGGCATGCGGGTTTGGTGAACTTGGTAAACATGGCTCCATCATCAACCGGCAGTTTGGTTCCAGCTTTCGGCTGGCCTGCGTCTTGACGGATATTCCGCTGGTGGCGGATCGATCGGACACCTTTGGCGCCGATGACTTTTGTGTGAATTGCCGTGTCTGCGTTGACGCCTGCCCGCCAGATGCCATCTTCGCGTCAAAACAACTGGTCCGCGGCGCGCAAAAGTGGTATGTCGACTTTGACAAGTGCCTTCCCTATTTCAATGAAACCATGGGTTGCGGCATTTGTGTTGTCACGTGTCCATGGAGCAGGCCTGGCGTCGCATTGAATCTGGTCAAAAAGATGGCGGCACGCCGTCCATCGAAGCCTCTTGTAGAAAGTAGCAGTCCGTAATAACGAAAATGCTGGCTGCATCCGGCGGCTCGACCTGAGCGAACCCCAAAATGGTCAATAAATCTTTTAACAAAAAGCACTTGTCTGGACTTTCAGCGGCCAGGTTATACGGCAGGGGCGATGTTCTACGGCAGACCTGCGGTATACATTACGTTAGAGCCTCTGGCGGACACTCTCGGCTTCTTGTGTGATACCGCCAGTTTTCACAACTTTTCTGTAGGAGGAATTATGAGAAATCAGATCGCCGGTGGAGGCGCAGTCTTAATTGGCATTGCTATCGTACTTGTCGTCCTGCTCGGTGACGGACCTGTACCGGTTAAACCTCTATTGGGTGGGCTTGCATTCATCGGTGTTGGAGCCTACTACCTCTTAGTGGGAAAAAAAGCCGCATCGCTGAAGGAGTTCGTAGTGGACGGAAAGATGGTGACCGATGAAGCCGACGGCAAGAAGGTCTAACCGGTCGCTCGACACGGAAACGCCCCTGCGGAGGTCGCTGCGCGACATGTGCTGCGTTCCGGGCAACTCCAACGTTAGGCTCACACATGCCACGCTTTCGCCTATGCGTCACGCTCCTGATCACTGCCGCATCTAGCTTGTTTGCGTCCCCGGGTATCGCAACCCCGACAGCACAGAAATTCAAGGTCTATCACGTGGCTGCTCTGATTCCTCCGGCAAAGATGCCGGGAGAGGTACAGTTGGAAGTACTCAAACAGTGCAAGTCGCAAAGTCTTGATGCAGCCACGGTGGCTCAGAGCTCTCGCGAGGATATGAAGTTTCTTCGTGGGCGTGCCTCGATAGAGTTTTTCGCAGAGGGACTCCCCCAACTCTCTGAGGCTTGGTATCCGGCAGCGTTGGTGGACGCCAGTGGAAGCCACGCTGCGCCTGGAGTCACGGCGGCGGCCGCCGACGCGTTTGTCATCTGCTTCCTTAAGAAGGGCTACAAATATGGAACCTACAAGCAGAAGCTCCTCTCCCGATGAGGCCTAACCCTTCCTTCAAGCGGACCCGCATTCGGCGGTCCGCTTAAGTCAAACGTTATCCCTCATGAGTCAGATCACCATTTTCGTGGCAACCGAGGAAGAGGTTAGATCCGGGGATATTGGCAAGCGCCTGCGGCAGTTTAACTACGGGCACGTTGGCGAATACCCGGAAGTGCAGCCCATCCGATTGAACGCGAGGAACGAGGCTGGCGCAGTGGTTGGCGGCTTGCGTGCCTTCGTCTTTCTCTACTGGCTTCGTATCGAAGTGCTGTGGGTAGACGAGACGGCACGCGGCGTAGGTCTCGGGTCAAGGCTACTTCGGCAGGCGGAAGACCAAGCTAGGGCTCTTGGCGCTCAAAATGCAGCGCTCGAAACCTTTGAGTGGCAAGCGCCTGCGTTTTACGCGAAACAAGGCTACGAGGAGGTGGCTCGCATTGACGGCTATGCAAAGGGCTTCTACCTTTGTCTCATGAAGAAAAGCCTATGAGCCGCAACAAAACAACCGGGGATAACATTTCAATCGACGCGGACCCAGAACAGCAGGAGGCGGCTTCGCCGCTCGTGTTGGTGGTCCGGTCATCTTCACGTTAGACCTCATGACACCATCTGCTTGTATGGTGAGGTGCTGGGGTGAGGAACCACGCATTCGCAATCGGCCGTTGCGCGGACCGACAGTTTGATGGTTTGAGCGCCTGAAACGCTTTCTTGGGACCAACGGCGCTGTAAATTGACCGAAGCATAAGCGTGCCGTTCCGGCCCGCTTATGCTTCGCGGGACGCTAAGTCATTGGTATAGAACAAGAAATTGGTGCGGCTGGCGGGGATCGAACCCACGACCCTTGGCTTCGGAGGCCAATACTCTATCCACTGAGCTACAGCCGCAACGCTGGAAACGGTTTGCGCCGGAATTCGCGGCCGGGAGGCGCGGAATCAGGGCGATTTGCATTGCGCAAGCGGCTCACGCCGCGCAACGTGCCCGATTCTACCAGCCGGCCGCGGCGCCCCCTTGGCCCCGCAAGGCCCCAGTTATAATGTGAGGTTGCTGAGCAAGCGCTGCACAGGCGCGCCCCACCAATACGCGATAGCCCCCGATTTTTAGTTTTTTGAGGACGCCATGAGCGCAAACGACCACACCACGGCCCACGAAGAAGCCCACACTGGCCCGATCAAGACGCCCCAGCAACTGCTGGCAGCGGTTTTTTTCTCTTTTGTCGTCCCCGTTTTTGCCATCATCGGCCTGGTTTATTACGTCGCCTCGGCCAACAAGCCTGCCGCCGGCGCCGACGAAGATGCCAAGTCCGTCGCCCAGCGCATCCAGAAAATCGGTTCGGTTGAAATCCGCGATGCGAACCGCCCCCTCAAATCCGGCGAAGAAGTCTATAAAGCCCAATGCGTGACCTGCCATGGCACGGGCGCCGCCGGCGCACCGAAGTTCGGCGACGCGGGCGCTTGGGCCCCACGCATCAAGACCGGCTTCGATGCCCTCTGGCATTCGGCCCTCAAGGGCAAGGGCGCGATGGGCGCACAAGGCGGCGGCGACTTTGAAGACGTCGAAGTCGGCCGTGCCGTGGTCTATATGACGGCATCCGCCGGCGGCAAGTTCGCCGAACCCGCGGCACCTGCCGCAGCGGCATCGGCTCCGGCCGCCGCAGCTACGGCCGCAACGCCGCCGGCAGACGTCGTGGCCGCCCTGGCCGCTGCCAACAAGGGCGCCGCACCTGCTGCAGCGCCGGCCGCCGCCGCTGGCGCCGTCCCCGCGCTGTACGGCCAGGTGTGCGCCGCATGCCACGTGGCCGGTGTGGCCAACGCCCCCAAGCTGGGCGACAAGGCCGCCTGGGCCCCGCGCGTGGCTGCGGGCGTCGATGCACTGACCGCCAGCGTGGTCAAGGGCAAGGGCGCGATGCCTCCCAAGGGCGGCTCCGCAGCCCCCGACAGCGAGATCAAGGCCGTGGTGCAGTACATGGTCAACGCCGCCAAATAAGCGCCCGCGTCCCCCACAAAAAAAGCCGGTCAATGACCGGCTTTTTTGTTGCCCTCTGCAAAAATCAAACGGCGGCGGGCTGCTGCTTTTCGTTCAGGGCCTGCGGGCTGCGCACATAGGCAAAGCGCGCCGGCAAATCACGGGCGGGATATTCCTCGGGCACCCACAGGCCCTGCTCCACCGCGTCGGCGGCATGCGTCATGTCCTGGGTGTGGACCAGGCCGAAGCCCAGGTCGGTTTCGAGGTAGACGCGGCCCACCTCATCGACGATGCAGCGCTGGGTGCGCGCGGGCGCGCCGGTGTGCGCGGCGACCGCGAACGAGGGCGCCGGGCCGACGCGCCAGACCAGCGGCGTGGCTTCGAGTTCCACATACACGCGCTGCGGGCCGTTCTGGAAGAACCAGCGCCCGGCGGCATCGCTCTCGTAGTTGCGCTGGATGAAGTCGATCAGTTTGTCGTGCTTGAGCAGCGAGCCTTTGGCGGCCTGCTTGCGCGCGGGATCGGCGCCGGGCACACCGCTGAAAGGCCCGGCGGCCTGGGCCCTGTCGTCGCGCATATACCAATTGCCGCGCGCGTCCAGCCCGAGCCAGCCGTAGCAGTCGGGAACGTTGGGCCACTTGGCGATCGCTTGCCGAACTATGTCATCCATGGGTGTATTTTGCGCCGGACCTTATAACTGCACCGCCAGAAAGGCGGTGACCGCGTCGGGCATGGCGCGCACGTGGCCCGGAAACGGCGCGGAGGGAAAGCCCACATGGCCGCCCTGGGCCGGCTGCCACAGCGTGACATGCGGGCCGGTTTCCGCAGCCTGCGGCAGGCTGGACGCCGGCACAAAGGGATCGTTGAGCGCATTCAGGGCCAGCGCGGGCACGGCGATCCGATGCAGGTGCGGCTTGGCCGAGGCCCGCGACCAGTAGTCGTCGGCGTCCTTGAAGCCGTGGACGGGCGCGGTGAAGACGTTGTCGAAGGCGTAGAGGTCGCGCGCGGCCAGCAGCCGGTCGCGGTCGAACAGCCCGGGGTGCTGCTCGAGCTTCAGCAAGGCCTTGGGCACCATGGTCTTGAGGAACATGCGGGTATAGACTTGGCGGTTGAAACCCCGGCCTATGGCCCAGCCGCTGGCGGCAAGGTCCAGGGGCGAGCACACGGAGGCGATGCCGGCAACGACCTGCCGGGCCTCGGCGCCCATCTCGCCGGCCCAGCGCATCAGCGCGTTGCCGCCCAGGGAAATGCCGACTGCCATCACCGGCCCGCTGCGCTGGCCCACGAAGCGCCGCAGTATCCAGTCGATCTCGGCGAAATCGCCCGAATGGTAGGCGCGCGGCGCGAGGTTGAGCTCACCCGAGCAGCCGCGGAAATGCGGGATCGCGCAGGCCCAGCCGCGTTCGCGCGCGGCATCGGCGAGCGCTTCGGCATAGTGGCTGGCGGAAGAGCCCTCGAGGCCGTGGAACACCACCAGCAAGGGCTTTTGCGCGGAGCTTGCGTCATCGGCCGAATCGCCGGTGACCAACCAGTCGACGTCGACGAAATCTTCGTCGGGTGTGCTCCACCGCTCACGGCGAAACACCGGCTGCGGGCCCAGGAAGCGGCGCGAGCGCAACGCGGCCCAGATGGTTTGCAGATTGCCACCCGGGAGCCACCAGGGCGCGGCATAGTTCATGGAGGGTTCCACGCGATGGCCGTATCAGTGAAGAACGGTGGGTGTTTCCGACACTTCCTGCATTTCGCGCGGCGTGCCGGGACTGGCATGGTGGGCCACCAGGCGCCAACCCTGGGCGGTCTTGTGGTACACGTTGGTGGCGATGACGTAGGCGTGGCGCGGGCCTTCTTCGGTCAGCACCTCGATGCGCTCGAGCACGCTGTGCACGCTGGCGCTCATGGTTTCGACCTTGCGCACCTTGATGGCCTGCGCGCGTATGGTGCCGTTGGAGAACATCGCGTCAAAGGTCGCGCGTATGGCCGCCGGCCCGACCAGCCGGGCGCCCCCCGGGTGCACGCAGACGATGTCGTCATCGTCGCCCCAGCAGGCCATGAGTTTTTCAATGTCGCCGCTTTGCAGCGCCTCGTAAAAAGCCGCTTCGATGTCATCGGCGTTGCCGGTGCTAGCGGGCGGGACTCTGGGTTTGGGCATGGAGGCGATCAAAAGGGTTCGGGCAAGGGAGGCGCCGGCGTCAATCCTGCCCGGCATTTGGTGTTGAATTTTGCGCGGGATTGCGCGCCGCAGCAAGCCAGGCGTGGACCACGCCTTGCATGCTGCCGCCGCCCAAGCGCCCGCCGCCGCTCTGGTTGGCCTGCCACAGCAATTCCGGCGCGGCCACATGGGTGCCTGGCGGCAACACCTGCAGCGCGGCATCGACAAATTCGGCGAGCTTGGCGGGCCGCACCGGCTGCTCGGCCTGGGGGATCATGAACTTGAGGGTGGACAGCATCCAGGCCGCGACCTTCTCCAGAAAGCTCTTCCCCGCAGCGTCCTGCGCCTTGCGCGCCGAGCGCACCAGCAGCAGGCGTTCGAAGCCCAGGGCGGCGACGGCCTGCTCGTCGAGGTTGGCCAGGCCGCGCTTGAGCGCATTGGGCAGGCGCCCGGTGGCATGCGGCACCACCACGACCAGGGTCTGCACGCCGCAGCGCTTGAACCACTGCGCCAGCGCGGGCAACTCTGAAGGCGCCGGCGTCCAGAGCGTGCGCTCACGTCCGTAGTACATGCGCGGCGGCTCGAACATGACCAACCCGGTATGCGCCGGCAGCGGCCTGGCGGCCCATTGCGCTATCGGCAAGGGTGCGCCCGTCAGCGCGATGCCGACGCCGGACAGCCCGGTCGCCATGGCTTCGGTGGCCAGCACTTCGGTATGCGCATAGCGGCCGCTGCCGGCGAGGCGGCGCAGCACCTCGTTGCCCAGCACACCGGTGGCGCCGGCCACCAGCAGGCGCGGCTTGCCGGGGGCGGCAACCGCGGGGCGCATCGCGGACTGCAAGGCCTGCAGCGGGCCGCCAGTGGCGGAAGGCGGGGGAGGAAAGGACATTCGACTATGTTAGTGTTGCGGCTTGCATTTTCGGAGGCACCGACATGACGATATCCCGCTTTTTGACATTCACCTTCGCGGCCCTGCTGGGCCTGCTGCTCACAGGCTGCGGTTACAACGACTTCCAGCGCCTGGACGAGCAGAGCAAGTCGGCCTGGTCCGAGGTGCTGAACCAGTACCAGCGCCGCGCCGACCTGGTGCCCAACATCGTCGCCACGGTCAAGGGCGAAGCCCAGTTTGAGCAGGACACGCTGACCAAAGTGGTGGAAGCGCGCGCCAAGGCGACGTCCATCCAGGTGACGCCCGAAACCCTGAACAACCCGGCGGCTTTCAGCAAGTTCCAGGCGGCGCAGGGCGAGCTCGGCAGCGCGTTGAGCCGCCTCATGGTGGTCAGCGAGCGCTACCCAGACCTCAAAGCCAACCAGGGCTTTCGCGACCTGCGCGTGCAGCTCGAAGGCACCGAGAACCGCATCACCGTGGCGCGCAACCGCTACATCCAGACCGTGCAGGAATACAACGTGCTCGCGCGCAGCTTTCCGAGCAACCTGACGGCCATGGTCTTCAGCTACCAGGTCAAGCCCAACTTCTCGGTGCAGAACGAGGCGCAGATCTCCACGCCACCGGTGGTGGACTTCAACAAGAAATAAAGCACAGCGGACCCTGCCGTGCAGCGACCCGCGCTTCTCCTTCACCGTGGCGCCCGGCTGGTGCTGGGCCTGCTGCTGGCCGCCTGGCTGCCGCTGGCGGCCTGGGCGCAGGGCGGCGTGCAGGCGGTGCCGGCGCTGACGGCCCATGTCATGGACAGCACCGGCACGCTGGACGCGGCGCAGCGCGAGGCGCTCGAAGCCAAGCTCACGACGTTTGAACAAAGCCGGGGTGCGCAGGTCGTGTTCCTCATCGTGCCCACGACCCAGCCGGAAGACATCGCCGCCTACGCACAGCGCGTGGGCGACAGCTGGAAGATAGGCCGCAAGGGCGTCGGCGACGGCCTCTTGCTGGTGGTGGCCAAGAACGACCGCAAGGTGCGCATCGAAACCACCAAGGCGCTGGAAGGCGCAATCCCCGACCTGGCGGCGCGCCAGGTCATCGACACCGCCATCACACCGCGCTTCAAGCAGAGCGACTTCGCCGGCGGGCTCAACGCCGCGGCCGACCAGCTTATCGCGCTGATCAGCGGCGAAAACTTGCCCGCGCCCGAGCACAGCGGTAGCAGCGGCGGCAACGAGGGTTTCGAATGGACGGACCTCGCCGTCTTCCTGTTTTTTGCCGTGCCGATAGGCGGGCGGATCGCCGCCATGGTCCTGGGGCGCAAGTTCGGCTCCCTGGCCACCGGCGGCGTGGTCGGTGTGCTGGCCTGGATTTTCACCAGCAGCCTGATCGTGGCGGGCCTTGCCGTCCTGGTCGGCACGATGTTCGCACTGGTCGCCAGCATTGGCGCCCTGGGTGGCGGCGGGCGCTCTTCAGGCGGTTGGACCAGCGGTGGCCTGGGCAGTGGCGGTGGCGGCTGGAGCGGCGGCAGCAGCAGTGATGGCGGCGGTTTCAGCAGCGGCGGCGGTGGTGATTTTGGTGGCGGCGGCGCCTCGGGAGACTGGTAGGCACATGCTCAACAAACTTAAAACTATCCTCAAGCATCTCTGGCTTGACGCATCCGACGCCAGGCGCGCCATTCCGCTCGACATGCTGGAACGGCTCACGCGGCGCGTGGCGGCCAGCGAGCGGCGCCACAGCGGCGAGATCCGTATCTGCGTGGAGGCTTCGCTGCCCCTGAGCTATCTGCGGCGGCTGGGCAAACAGCTTTCCATCCCCACGCTCACACGCCAGCGCGCGGTCACGATGTTCGGCAAGCTGCGAGTCTGGGATACCGAACACAACAACGGCGTGCTGATTTACGTATTGCTGGCCGAGCGCGCGATCGAGATCGTCGCCGACCGCGGCGTGGCACGGCGGGTGAGCCCGGATCAATGGCAGGCCATGGTGGCCCGCATGGCGGCCGCGTTTCGCGAGCAGCGTTATGAAGACGGGCTGACGCAGGCGCTGGAGGAGACCTCGGCGGTGCTGATGGAGCACTTCGCGGTGGATGTTTCGCAAGATGGCGGGGCGAACAACAATGAGTTGCCGGATACGCCGCTGCTGCAGTAAGAACGGCTCAGGGCGACAGCAAAACGCCCAGGACGAATAAAGCTGTCAGCACGACGAGTACACGCCGCACCCAGGTCATGCGCGAACGCTTCCCCCTGCGGTGCGTTGAAAGTTCGTCCCCCCACGTCAGACTGTCCAGCGCGCTGTTCATAGTCCCACCTCGTTGCTTCGGTTGAAATCCTGTGCCAACGATAAGGCGGGGATATGCCGGCTGGCTGTCATTTAGCGTGTCGAGTTGTTATTTGCGGCATTTGTGCAACAGCATGAACGCTAAAGGCCTACCGGCCGCGTACCGCCCACAAAAAAGCCCCTGGCTTTCGGCAGGGGCTTGATGCGATCCGGTGGAACCGGAGGCGTGTGTATTACTTCTTCTGGCGATACTTGCGCAAGGCGGCGATCTGCGCGGCCATGACGGCGAGTTCAGACTGGGCCATGGCGATGTCGATGTCGCTCTTGGCGTTCTTCAGCGCCTCTTCGGCGGCCGCGCGGGCTTCGCTGGCCTTGGTCTCGTCCAGGTCCTTGCCGCGGATGGCGGTGTCGCTCAACACCGTCACGCAGTTGGGCTGCACTTCGAGCAGGCCGCCGGCCACGAAGACGAACTCTTCGGTGCCGTCGGCTTTTTCAATGCGCACGGCACCCGGTTTGATGCGGGTGATCAGCGGCGTGTGGCGCGGGTAAATGCCCAGCTCGCCGGCTTCGCCAGGCAATGCCACGAACTTGGCCTCGCCCGAGAAGATGGACTCTTCCGCGGATACGACGTCGACGTGAATGGTGGTTGACATAAGCGATCCTTAGTGAAAAAAGTTTCGAGGCCTGGGCCTTAGACCTTCTTCGCCTTTTCGAAAGCTTCGTCAATCGTGCCGACCATATAGAAGGCTTGTTCCGGCAGGTGATCGCACTCGCCGGCCACAATCATCTTGAAGCCGCGAATCGTTTCAGCCAGGCTGACGTACTTGCCGGGCGAGCCGGTGAACACTTCAGCCACGTGGAAAGGCTGCGACAGGAAACGCTGGATCTTGCGCGCGCGGGCCACGGCCAGCTTGTCTTCAGGGGCCAGTTCGTCCATGCCCAGAATCGCGATGATGTCGCGCAGTTCCTTGTAGCGCTGCAGCGTGCCTTGCACGGCGCGGGCCGTCGCGTAGTGGTCTTCACCGACGACGTTCGGGTCCAGCTGGCGGCTGGTGGAGTCGAGCGGGTCGACCGCGGGGTAGATACCCAGCGAGGCGATGTCACGGSWCAGCACCACGGTGGAGTCCARGTGGGCRAAGGTSGTGGCGGGCGACGGGTCGGTCAAGTCATCGGCAGGAACGTAAACGGCCTGGATGGAAGTGATGGAGCCGACCTTGGTGGAGGTAATACGCTCTTGCAGGCGGCCCATTTCTTCGGCCAGCGTGGGCTGGTAACCCACGGCGGAAGGCATACGGCCCAGCAGCGCGGACACTTCGGTACCGGCCAGGGTGTAGCGGTAGATGTTGTCCACGAAGAACAGCACGTCGCGGCCTTCGTCACGGAAGGACTCGGCGATCGTCAGGCCGGTCAGCGCGACGCGCAGGCGGTTTCCTGGGGGCTCGTTCATCTGGCCGTAGACCATGGCCACTTTGGATTCGCCGAGGTTCTCGAGGTTCACGACGCCGGAGTCGGCCATCTCGTGGTAGAAGTCATTGCCTTCGCGGGTACGCTCACCCACACCGGCGAACACGGACAGACCCGAGTGCGCCTTGGCGATGTTGTTGATGAGTTCCATCATGTTCACGGTCTTGCCGACGCCGGCGCCRCCGAACAGGCCCACCTTGCCGCCCTTGGCGAACGGGCAAACCAGGTCGATCACCTTGATGCCGGTTTCCAGCAGTTCCTGCGATGGCGAGAGTTCGTCATAAGCAGGCGCCTTGCGGTGGATGGGGGCGGTCAGGGTCTGGTCGACCGGGCCGCGCTCGTCGATGGGTGCGCCCAGCACGTCCATGATGCGGCCCAGTGTGGCCTTGCCCACGGGAACCGTGATGTTGGCACCGGTGTTGTACACCATGTTGCCGCGGCGCAGGCCGTCGGAGGTGCCCAGCGCGATGGTGCGCACGATGCCGTCGCCCAGCTGCTGCTGGACTTCCAGCGTCAGCGCGGAGCCTTCCATTTTCAGCGCGTCATAGATCTTGGGCATCTGGTCGCGCGCGAATTCCACGTCAACCACCGCACCAATACACTGAACAATCTTGCCTTGAGCTTGAGCCATGATTGAATCCTCTTTCGTTTCTAACGTTTCTTTAAATCTGGAATCGGCTGTGGCGGCTTAAACCGCAGCAGCACCGGCAACGATTTCCGAAAGTTCTTTCGTGATCGCCGCTTGACGCGTTTTGTTGTAAACCAGCTTGAGTTCGCCGATCACGCTGCCGGCGTTGTCGGTGGCGGCCTTCATGGCCACCATGCGGGCGGACTGCTCGGACGCCATGTTCTCGGCGACCGCTTGGTAGACCAGCGCTTCCACGTAGCGGACCAGCAGGTCGTCAATCACGGTCTGCGCGTCGGGCTCGTAGATGTAGTCCCAGCCGTGCTGGTCCTTGTCGGCCTGCAGGTGCGCCGCCGTGAGCGGCAGCAGCTGCTCGACCACCGGTTCCTGGCGCATGGTGTTGATGAACTTGGTGTAGCACAGGTACACCGCGTTGATCTTGCCTTCGCTGTACGCGTCGAGCAGCACCTTGACGGGGCCGATCAGCTTTTCCAGGTGCGGCTTGTCGCCGAGCTGGGTCGCGTGCGACACCACCTTGGCGCCGACACGGTTGAGAAAGCCGAGGCCCTTGTTGCCGATGGCGACTGCCTTGGCATCATGGCCGGCGGCCTGCACTTCCTTGAGCTTGGCCGTCACGGCGCGCAGCACGTTGGTGTTCATGCCGCCGCACAGGCCCTTGTCGGTCGTCACCACGATGAACCCGGTGGCCTTGGCGTCGTTGGACTCCATGAACGCGTGGGTGTACTCGGGGTTGGCCTGACTCAGGTTGGCCGTGATGTTGCGGATCTTGTCGCTGTAAGGACGGGCAGCGCGCATCCGTTCCTGCGCCTTGCGCATCTTGGAGGCGGCCACCATTTCCATGGCCTTGGTGATCTTCTTGGTGTTTTCCACCGATTTGATCTTGCCGCGTATTTCCTTGCCTGCTGCCATATGGATTCCTAAGGGGTTCCTGAGGGTTGCTTAATTACTTGCTTGACGATGAGTCAGGCGAGATCAGGCAAACGACTTCTTGAACTCGGCCACGGCCGTGTTCAGTTCAGCCTCAGCGTCCTTGTCCATGGCCTTGTTGGCTTCGAGCTTGGCCATCAGGGCCGCGTTCTTGTCCTTGAGGTAGGCATGCAGGCCGTGCTCGAAAGCCAGGACCTTCTTGACTTCCACGTCGTCCATGAAGCCCTTGTTCACGGCGAACAGCGTGGCCGCCATGTTGGAGATGGACAGAGGCGAGTACTGGGCCTGCTTGAGCAGTTCAGTCACGCGGGCGCCACGGTCCAGCTGCTTGCGGGTGGCTTCGTCCAGGTCGGAAGCGAACTGCGCGAAGGCAGCCAGTTCACGGTACTGGGCCAGGTCGGTACGGATACCGCCGGACAGGTTCTTGATCAGCTTGGTCTGGGCTGCACCACCGACGCGCGACACCGAGATACCGGCGTTGATGGCGGGGCGGATACCGGCGTTGAACAGGCTGGTTTCCAGGAAGATCTGGCCRTCGGTGATCGAGATCACGTTGGTMGGMACGAAAGCGGACACGTCGCCGGCCTGCGTTTCAATGATGGGCAGCGCGGTCAGCGAACCGGTCTTGCCTTTGACCGCACCCTTGGTGAAGTCTTCAACATACTTCTCGTTCACGCGGGCTGCGCGCTCGAGCAGGCGGCTGTGGAGATAGAACACGTCGCCGGGATAGGCTTCGCGGCCTGGCGGACGGCGCAGCAGCAGCGAAACCTGGCGGTAGGCCACGGCCTGTTTGGACAAATCGTCATACACGATCAGCGCGTCTTCACCGCGGTCGCGGAAGTATTCGCCCATGGTGCAGCCGGAGTAGGCGCTGACGTATTGCATGGCGGCCGACTCGGAAGCGGAAGCCGCCACGACGATGGTGTACTCCATGGCACCGGCTTGTTCCAGCGAGCGCACCACGTTCTTGATCGAGGAAGCCTTCTGGCCGATCGCGACGTAGACGCAGGAAACGCCTTTGCCCTTCTGGTTGATGATGGCGTCGATGGCCACGGCGGTCTTGCCGGTCTGGCGGTCGCCGATGATCARTTCGCGCTGGCCGCGGCCSACGGGMACCATGGAGTCGATGGACTTCAGGCCGGTCTGCAGGGGCTGGTCGACGGATTTACGGGCGATCACGCCGGGCGCGACCTTTTCGATCACGTCGGTGAGCTTGGCGTTGATCGGGCCCTTGCCGTCGATAGGCTGGCCCAGGGCGTTCACCACGCGGCCGAGCAGCTCGGGGCCGACAGGCACTTCCAGGATGCGGCCCGTGCACTTGACGGTGTCGCCTTCGGCGATGTGTTCGTATTCACCCAAAATCACGGAACCGACCGAGTCGCGCTCGAGGTTCAGTGCCAGGCCGTAGGTGGGGGTGCCGTCGGCGGTTGCGGGGAATTCCAGCATTTCGCCCTGCATCACGTCGGACAGGCCGTGGATGCGGACGATACCGTCGGTGACGGACACCACGGTGCCCTGGTTGCGGATGTCGCTGCTGCCGGTCAGGCCTTCAATACGGCTCTTGATCAGTTCAGAAATTTCTGCGGGATTGAGTTGCATGACTCTTTCCTTCTTTCTATGTTTGTTGGCTTAAAACCTGCGGATGGCGCCTGGACACCGGCTCAGGAGATCAGCGCCACTTTCATTTGCTCTAAACGGGCTTTGACCGAGGTGTCCAGCACCTCGTCACCCACCACGACTCGCACGCCCCCGATCAGGGCCGGCTCCAGCTCAACCTGGAGGTTGAGCTTCTTGCCAAAACGTTTTTCCAGCGTTGCCGACAGGCCGGCCAGCGCTGCGCCGTCGAGCGCGAAAGCGCTGTAGACGGTCGCATCGGACGAACCGCTCTGCGCATTTTTCAGGACACGGAACTGCGCGGCGATTTCCGGCAGGGCGCCGAGGCGGCCGTTCTCGATCACTGTGCGCAGGAAGTTTTTCGCGGCGTCCGGCAGCTTGGTTTTGGCAACGCCCGAAATCACGTCGAACGCCTGCGCCGAAGTGACGCCGGGGTTGCCGGCGAACTGCTGCAGCTGCGCGTTGGCAGCGATGGCGGCCAGCTCGTCGAGCCAGACGGCGGTGCCGCCCAGGTCGGAGCCGGAGGCCTTGAACAGCGCTTCAGCGTAGGGACGGGCAATGGTGGCTAGTTCTGCCATGTTGATGCTCGCTTAGAGTTCGGTCTTCAGGCGGCCCAGCAAGTCAGCATGCACACCGGCATTGACTTCCTTGCGCAGAATCTGCTCGGCGCCCTTGACGGCCAGCGCTGCCACCTGCTCGCGCAGGGCTTCGCGTGCCTTGACGGCTTGCTGCTCGGCTTCGATCTTGGCGGCGGCAATGATCTTGCCGCCTTCTTCGGTGGCCTTGGCCTTGGCCTCTTCGATCAGGGCCTGGCCCCGGCGCTCGGCTTCAGCCAGGCGCACGGCCGCTTCGTTGCGCGACTTGGCCAGCTCTTCTTCCACGCGCTTGTTGGCGACGGAGAGTTCGGATTTGGCTTTGTCGGCAGCAGCAAGGCCGTCAGCGATTTTTTGCGCGCGCGCGTCCAGGGCCGCCGCGATGGGAGGCCACACAAACTTCATCGTGAACCCGACCAAAATCAGGAACACGATCAGCTGGACAATTAGGGTACCGGTAATGCTCACTGCTCATCCTTTCCCTTGGGGCCCAGCCAGAAGCCGGCCCGAAGGAATGACATTCTTGGGACTTTGATCAATGCTTACTTGGGCAGGTTGGCGATTTGCGCCAGGAAGGGGTTGGCGGTGGCGAACCACAGCGCGATACCCGTGCCGATAATGAAAGCGGCGTCGATCAGACCGGCCAGCAGGAACATCTTGGTCTGCAGTTCGCCCATCAGTTCAGGCTGGCGTGCAGCTGCTTCGAGGTATTTGCTGCCCATGATGCCGATGCCGATACAAGCGCCGACTGCGCCCAGGCCAATGATGAGGCCGGCGGCCAGAGCGACAAAACTAATAACTTCCATGATGACTCCTTAGGACTTGGTTACGAGAGAAAAACAGAAACGAAAAACGGGAACAACTGATTAGTGGTGATCGTGCGCCTGGCCGATGTACACCAGGGTCAGCATCATGAACACGAAGGCTTGCAGCGTGATGATCAGGATGTGGAAAATCGCCCAGGCCGAGCCCGCGATGATGTGGCCGATGGCCAGGCCGATGCCGGTCGCCGACAGAGACCAGGCGCCGCCCATCAGGGCGATCAGCAGGAAAATCAGTTCGCCGGCATACATGTTGCCGAACAGTCGCATGCCGTGGGAGACCGTCTTGGCGACGAACTCGATGACCTGCATCAGGAAGTTGAAGGGGTACAGCGCCCAGTGGTTGCCGAAGGGCGCGGTGAACAGTTCGTGAATCCAGCCGCCCACGCCCTTGATCTTGACGTTGTAGACCAGGCAGGTGATCAGCACGCCCATGGACAGGCCCATGGTGATGGAAAGGTCGGCGGTGGGCACCGAGCGCATGTAAGCGTGGTGCGCGTCATGGCCGGCGACGCCGTAAATCCAGGCCCAGACCACCGGCAGCAGGTCGACCGGCAGCAAGTCCATGGCGTTCAGCAGGAAAATCCAGACGAACACGGTGAGGGCCAGCGGTGCGACCAGCTTGCGGCTTTCGGCGTTGTGCACGATGCCCTTGGCTTGCGCGTCGACCATTTCGACGAGAATTTCAACCGCGGCCTGGAAACGGCCGGGAACGCCGGAGGTGGCCTTGCGGGCGGCTTTCCAGAGCAGGAAGCAACCGATCACACCCAGCAAAATGGTGAAGATGGTGGAGTCGATATTGATGACGCTCAGATCGAACGGGCCAACAAGTTCCTTGTTACGCCAGTGCGTCAGGTGGTGAACGATATATTCACCAGCGGTTGGACCGCCATGTCCAGCAGCATTCTCAGCAGCCATTTATTGCTCGCCTCAAAGTTTATTTTTCCTGACCGCGAACAACAACGCGATCCAGGACGTTTTCATTGTCACCACCAAGCCGACCAGCATGGCCGGCCAACTCAGCATCGAAACCAGCCTTGGCGCGGCAAACAGCATTGCCACCGTCAAGGCGATCTTGACCATTTCCCACAAAAAGAATCCAGCCACCGCAGTGCCTGGATTCAATGACCACACTTTGCCGGTCAAACCGCGCGCAAAAAGCGCCGCCGGAATCACCACCGCCAGCGCCCCGTAGAGCGCCGACCAGCCGGCGGACCGCTGGCCTGTCAGGGCCCAAGTAGCACATGCCACCAGAACACCAACCGCCAACTGCCCCGCCAACACCGACCAGGGGGAAAGAAGCGGAACCGTTTCACGAAGCTTTTGGGCTTCTTCACGGGTCAGGGGCTTGAAAGCCTCCACATCCGCCTCAAACTCATTTGTAACTGCCCGGGAGACCGGGTTCGTTGCCGACTTCGCCGAATTTGTCATTTTCAAACCTACAAATTACGGGAAGGTTACAGGGGCCGTTATTAGCAAAGCCCTTGATTATACGTAGAAACCCCTGCACTCCCAGAAAAACCCCGGCCCGGGGTTGAATTAGGGGCCTTCCTCGCGTGCATCGGGGTAAACACCAAGCGGCTGGTTCACAATGGGCCGACAACACGGCCCGACGGCCGGCGCCGCTCCACCCCACTGAAAGATCCCCCCATGCACGCCCTGATGAAATTCCTGCACCTCGCCGCCGCCATCGCCTGGCTGGGCGGAATTTCCTTCATGCTGTTCGCCCTGCGTCCCGCCGCCGCCGAGCAACTCGCGCCGCCGCAGCGCCTGCCCCTGATCGTGCAGGTCCTGCGGCGCTTTTTTGTGGGCGTGTGGGTTTCCATCGCAATCCTGCTGCTGACCGGCCTGGCCATGCTGCTGGCCGTCGGCATGAAAAGCGCGCCCACCGGCTGGCACCTGATGTTCGGCCTGGGCCTGTTGATGTTCGCGCTGTTCGGCCACCTGTATTTCGGCCCTTTCCGCCGCCTCAAGCTGGCTGTCAGTGCCTCCGACTGGCCCGAAGGCGGTCGCCGCGTCGGGCAGATCGCCACCCTGGCCATCGTCAACCTCGCACTGGGCGCGCTGGCCATCGCCGCCGTCATTTTTCTCGCGTGAAGAAGAAGCCGCGGCACAAACCCCGAAAACCCGCCGGCTGGCTGGAACGCCTGAAGGCGTCGGTGCCGACCCGCGAGGCGCTGGCCGCCCATCCCTGGCTCAGGCCGGTGGCGCACCGTGTGCTGGACCCACAGCTGTGGCGGCTGCAGCACGAAGCCGTGGCGCGCGGCGTGGCCATCGGGATCTTCTGGGCTTTTGCGCTTCCGTTCGCGCAAATCGTGGCGGCCGCGGCCCACAGCGTCTGGTGGCGCGCCAACATCCCGGTCGCGGCCGGCATCACCTTTATCACCAACCCCTTCACCGTGGGTTTCTGGCTCTGGCTGGCCTACCAGGTCGGCAGCCTGGTGCTCGATGCCCCGCCGCCGGTGCATATCTCCGAAGGCGTGGGCGTGGTCGCCTGGCTGGCGTCCTTCGGCGGGCCTGCCATACTGGGCATGGGCCTGTTTGCGGTGCTGGGCTCGACCGCCGGCTACCTGCTGGTCAAGCTGGCCTGGCGCCTGCGCGTCTGGTTCAAGCGCCGCCACCGCTAAACACCGGACAATCCGGCATTCACTTTTCTCTTCTTCAACTTCACCCATGACCACGCCTTCCCCCAGCCTTCCCGACACGCCCTGCTACCTCAACGGCGAATTCACCCCCCTGAAAGACGCCAAGATCAGCGTGATGGACCGCGGTTTCATCTTCGGCGACGGCGTGTACGAAGTGGTGCCGGCCTATGGCGGCCGGCTGTTCCGCTTTGAGCAGCACATGGCGCGCCTGGAACGCAGCCTGGCCGAGCTGCGCATTCCCAACCCGATGACGCGCGGCGAATGGCAGGCCATGGCCCTGAAACTGGTCGCGGCCCACGCGCAATCCACCGGTACGCCGGCCGAAAGCGGCAACCAGCTTGTCTACATCCAGCTCAGCCGCGGCGTCGCCATGCGCGACCACTCCATGCTGCCCGGCCTCACGCCCACCGTGTTCGCGGTGGCCAATGCCATGAAACTGCCCAGCGCGCAGCAGCGCGAAGCCGGTGTGGCCTGCGTGACGGCGAATGACTTCCGCTGGGAAAAAGCCCACATCAAGAGCACCAGCCTGCTGGGCGCGGTATTCGCGCGGCAGATCAGCGTCGATGCCGGCGCGGTGGAAACCATCATGTTCCGCGGCGAGCACCTGAGCGAAGCCTCCTCGAGCAACGTCTGGATCGTCAAGGACGGCAAGGTCATGGGCCCGCCCAAGGACAACCTGGTGCTCGAAGGCATACGCTTCGGCCTGATCGAGGAGATCTGCCGCGCCGCCGGCATCCCCTTCGAGCTGCGCCGCATCACCCGCGACGAAGTGCTGGCGGCCGATGAAATCCTGCTGTCTTCGGCCACCAAGGAAGTGCTGCCGGTCACCCTGCTCGACGGCCAGCCCGTAGGCCACGGCCTGGAAAAGGGCAAGCCCGGCCCCATCTATGCCAAGCTGTACGCCCAATACCAGCGTGCCAAACAGGCCTGAAAGGACCCCTTGCCATGACGACATCTCCCGATACGCCGAACAACCCGAAAATCATCGGAGTCCCCGGCTCCGAGCCTTCGCGCCAGGAGTCGCTGATCGAATATCCCTCGCAGTTCCCCATCAAGGTCATGGGCCACAAGGTCGAAGGCCTGGTCGCCGCCATCACCTCGGTGGCGCACCAGTTCGACCCGGCCTTCGACGCCTCCACCATTGAACTGCGCGAAAGCAAGGGCGGCAACTACCTGGGCGTGACCATCACCGTCACGGCCACCAGCCGCGAGCAGCTCGACGAGCTCTACCGCACGCTGTCGACGCATCCCATGGTCAAAGTGGTTCTCTAAACCCAACCAGCTGAACAAGACGGACAGCGCGGATGCAGGCCGAAACACGCCACCTGGGCCGGGTCGACTACCTGCCCACCTACGAAGCCATGCAGGCCTTCACGGCCGCCCGCCACCCGGCCGGCGCCGCTGAAGGTGGGCTGCAGGCGGCGCAGGGCGAGCCCGACCAGTTGTGGATCTGCGAACACCCGCCGGTCTACACCCAGGGCCTGGCGGGTAAAAGCGACCACGTGCTCAATCCCGGTGCCATCCCGGTGGTGCAGACCAACCGCGGCGGCCAGGTGACGTATCACGGCCCCGGCCAGGTCGTGGCCTACCCGCTGGTAGACCTCAAGCGCGCCGGCTACTACGTCAAGGAATACGTCTACCGGATTGAAGAATCCGTCATCAAGACCCTGGCGCACTTCGGCGTCACCGGCCACCGCGTGGCCGGCTCGCCCGGGATTTATGTGCGCCTGGACGACCCAGCCTCGCACGCCGCGCTGACCGGCCCGCTGAACCCGGCCGACCCGTTTCGCGGCCTCGGCAAGATCGCCGCCCTGGGCATCAAGGTCAGCCGGCATTGCACCTACCACGGCGTGGCGCTCAACGTCGCCATGGACCTGGAACCCTTCTCGCGCATCAACCCTTGCGGCTATGTGGGACTGCAAACCACAGATCTTTCTACAATCGGGGTATCGGCAAGCTGGCAGGAAGCCGCGGATGTGCTGGGCCGCAAGCTCGTCACCTACCTGGCGCCCTAAGGCGCGAAGCCACCTGCCGCCAACACGAAACACATTCATGAGCACACCCGACCCCCTCCAAACCACGGCCAACCCGGTGGTCCGCGAAGTCCAGGCCCTGGAAGGCTACAACCCGCTGGCCAAACAAAAGGCCGCGGCCAAGCTCTCGCGCATCCCCGTCAAGGTGGTGCAGGGCGAAATGCTCAAAAAGCCCGACTGGATTCGCGTCAAGGCCGGCAGCCCGACCACGCGCTTTTACGAGATCAAGCAGATCCTGCGCGAGAACAAGCTCAACACCGTCTGCGAAGAAGCCAGCTGCCCCAACATCGGCGAATGCTTCGGCAAGGGCACGGCCACCTTCATGATCATGGGCGACAAATGCACGCGCCGCTGCCCCTTCTGCGACGTCGGCCACGGCCGGCCCGACCCGCTGGACGTGAACGAGCCGCTGAACCTGGCCAAAACCATCGCGGCCCTGAAATTGAAATACGTCGTGATCACCAGCGTGGACCGCGACGACCTGCGCGAYGGCGGCAGCGGCCATTTTGTCGAGTGCATCCAGAAAATCCGCGAACTCTCGCCCGCCACCACGATTGAAATCCTGGTGCCCGACTTCCGCGGCCGCGACGACCGCGCGCTCGAGATACTGAAGGCCGCGCCGCCCGACGTGATGAACCACAACCTCGAAACCGCGCCGCGCCTCTATAAAGAAGCGCGCCCCGGCAGCGACTACGCCTTCAGCCTGAACCTGCTCAAGAAGTTCAAGGCCCTGCACCCCGATGTGCCGACCAAGAGCGGCATCATGGTGGGCCTGGGCGAGACCGACGAGGAAATCCTGCAGGTGATGCGCGATATGCGCGCCCACAACATCGACATGCTGACCATAGGCCAGTACCTCGCGCCCTCCACCAGCCAYYTGCCGGTGCGCCGCTAYGTGCACCCMGACACCTTCAAGATGTTCGAGGMMGAGGCCTACAAGATGGGCTTCACCCACGCCGCCGTCGGCGCCATGGTGCGCAGCAGCTACCACGCCGACCAGCAGGCCCATGCGGCCGGTGTCGCCGACAAGGCCGACGCGGCCATCGCCACCCTCTGACCCACGGAACATGAACGCGCCGCAAGGCTCCCTGTCGCTGCGCCGCTACGGCGCCTCGCACGGCAGCCATGCGCATGGGCACTTCCAGGTGCTGCTGGGCCTGGACGGTGTGCTCGAACTGGAGGTGCAGGGACGCGGGCGCCGCATCGCGGCCGGCCAGGGCTGCGTGATCGCGCCCGGCGAACACCACGATTTTGAATCGCGCGAAGGCAGCCGCTGCATCGTGCTGGATACCCCGCACGCCGCCTGGGCACGCTGCGCCAATGATCCGCTTAAAACGGCGCAAGCCCTGGCCCTTGGCAACTACCTGGCCCACGCCCTGGAGCAGCGCGGCAGCCTGGCGCAGCACTACGGCCCGGCCTTGCTGCTGGAAGCCTGGCAGCCGCAACCGGCATCGCCTTCACGCTACCTGCGCCCCATCCATTGGGAACGGCTCGCCGGCTGGACACAACAGCGCCTGCACGAACCGCTCAGCGTGGCGCAACTCGCCGCGCAGGTATTTTTAAGCCCGACGCAATTCGCTGTGCGCTGCCGGCGCGAGACCGGCCTCAGCGTCATGCACTGGCTGCGCCGGCAACGCCTGGACCTGGCCCGGCAACTGCGCGGCCGCGGCATGAGCGTCGCCGACACCGCGCTGCATTGCGGCTACAACTCGCCCTCGGCGCTGACCGCCGCCCTCAGGCGGCAGTCACAGACTCAATAGCGGTTGGGATTGTTGGGCCGGCGGTCGTAGCGGTCGCTCACGCCGTCGCCGTCACGGTCGTAGCGCGGGCCGCCGTAGCCAGGGCCGCCGCCGCGGTAATGCGGCCCGTTGTCGTAAGGCACGGGATAGGCCACGCAGCCCGACAAGGCCATAAAGCCGATCACCGACAGCAGAAGAATGGAAAGCTTTTTCATAGGGTCTCCTCGAAGTGGGTCGAAGTGGAATGAGAGCCTTTATTTCAAGCCCGGCCCGTGCCCGCCAGGTGTCCGCCCCGCGCCTGGGAGGTGAAGCTGGTTACCGGATGTAGGCATTCGTGTAGGACACAGACCCCGTTAGGCCCCGCTTGCGCGACGGCAGACCGTGCTTGCGCGACGACGGCGGGCACTGCGGCTTTTATGCTCACGCCCATGCCTGCCAACCTCTATGCGCTGGGTGCCATCGCCCTCTGGGCCCTGCTGGCCTCGCTGGGCGTGTCACTCAAACATGTGCCGCCTTTTTTGCTCACCGGCGTCGCGCTGCTGATCGGCAGCGTGCTGGCCCTGCCCTTTGTTTTGCGTGACCGGACGCAGTGGAAGATTCCTGCCACCACCCTGGCACTGGGCGTGTACGGCCTCTTCGGCTTTCACTTCCTGCTCTTCATCGCGCTACGGCATGCGCCTGCCGTCGAGGCCAACCTCGTCAACTACCTGTGGCCGCTGTTCATGGTGGTGCTGGCGCCGCTGTTCCTGCGCGGCGTGCAGCTGCGCACGGTGCATGTGGCCGCGGCCCTGCTGGGTTTTGCCGGCGCGGCGATCGCCATCCTGGGGGCGTCCAACGGAGCGGCCACGGGCGGCTGGTCATGGGGTTACCTGCCGGCGCTGGGCTCGGCCTTGATCTGGGCCAGCTACTCGCTGCTGACAAAACGCGTCCCGGCTTTTCCCACCGCAGCCATAGGCCTGTTCGGCCTGGTGTCGGGCGGGCTTTCGCTGCTGTGCCACTGGGCGCTGGAACCGGCGGCCGTGCTGTCCGCGCAGGACTGGCTGCTGCTGGCCGTGATGGGCCTGGGCCCGCTGGGCGCGGCATTTTTCCTCTGGGACAAGGCCCTCAAGCTCGGCGACGCCCGGCAGATCGGCATCCTGAGCTACCTCACGCCGCTGGGCTCCACCGCGCTGCTGATGTTGGTCAGCGGCCGCGCGCTGAGCTGGAGCATAGGCCTGGCGGCCGTGATGATCATAGGCGCGGCGGTGCTGGGCACGCGGGCCCGTTAGGCCGCGCTCACACCTTCACGCGGCGCGAACGCCCGGCTTCCCAGCGCCACGGCCAGCGCGGCGGCGGCCAGGACCGCCGCGACCACGAAGGTGGTCCGCATGCCCGCGGCCACCGCCTCGGGGTTTGCCGCCGTGATGTCGCTGGCCGCCGAGGCGAACGCGAACACCGCGCCCATGACAGAAGCGCCGGTGACAAGCCCCAGGTTGCGCGACAAATTGAGCAAGCCGGACACAACGCCGCGCCGCTCCGGCGCGACGTCCACCATGACGGCCGTGTTGTTGGCGGCCTGGAACAGCTGGTAGCCGGGCGTCAGCACGGCGATGGCGGCAAGATAGCCCGCAAGGCCGAACAGCGCCGGCAGCAGAGAAAGCGCGATGGCGCCCGCGACCACGGCAGCCAGCCCCACGACGACCATGGCGGGCGCGCCCAGGCGGTCGACCAGCCGGCCCGCCAGCACCCCGCTCAGCGCGGAGATCGCCGGCCCTGCGGACAGCACCAGCCCCACCAGCGCCGCGTCCAGCCCCAGTGCGCGGGACAGGTAAAAAGGCCCGACCACCAGCGTCGCCATCATCACCGTCGCGACCAGCACGTTCATCACGAGGCTCGCGCTCAGCACACGGTCACGGAACATCGCCAGGCGGACCAGCGGCGACGCGACGCGTGCCTCGACAAACACAAACAGGCTCACGCCCAGGGCCGCCGCCAACAGCAGCACGACATTGAGCCGGCCGAAACTGCCCCGCCCCAGGGTCACGGCCAGCGCATAGGCGGCAAGCGCCAGGGCCAGCAGCAGCGTGCCAGCGATATCGAAACCGGCCTTGCCGTTCTTATCGGTCTTACCGGCTTCGGCCCCGCGATCAGCCGGCAGGTAGCGCCAGGCCATCAGCAGCGCAAGCAGGCCAAGCGGCGCATTGACAAGGAAGAGTGCCTGCCAGCCGAAGCCGGCGATCAGCACACCGCCCAGCGAGGGGCCCAGGGCCGTGCCCACCGCCGACATGGTTCCGAGCAGGCCCATGGCGCCACCCGTCCTGGCCTTGGGGACGGTCTCGCCGACAAAAGCCATGGTCAGCGCCATCATCACGGCGGCGCCCAGGCCCTGCGCCGCGCGGGCAGCGACCAGCAGCCCCAGCGTGGGCGCGGCGGCGCACAAGACCGAGGCCGCCGTGAACAGTCCAATGCCGGCCAGCAGCAGGCGCCGCCGCCCGACCATGTCGCCCAGCCGCCCGGCGCCCACGATCAAGGTGGTGATGGCCAGCAGGTAGGCCAGCACTATCCACTGCACCCCTTGAAACGAGGCGTTAAAGGCCTGCGCCAGCGTGGGCAGGCCGACATTGGCGATGCTGGTGCCCAGCGAGGACAGCAGCATGGACAGCGACAGGCTGGCCAGCGCCCAGCGCACAGCGGGCGGCATGGACGGCACGGCTGCCTCATCGGGTTTGACAGGGATTGGCTTGGACATGGGCTGCGCTTTCTTCATTTGGCAGCTCCCGAAATGGAGCTGTCTAAAGCGTAGGTCTTTGCCTCACATAGCGGAAGACGCAGCATTTGCACTTTATTCGTGCACCAAACGCCATGTCATAGGCAAATGCGCTATGGTTAGTTCATGTCCACCCCCGATTTCAACCTGCTGGCCGTGCTCGACGTGCTGCTCGCGGAAGGCAGCGTGGCCGGCGCGGCCAGGCGCTTGCGGCTCAGTCCCTCGGCCATGAGCCGGGCGCTGGCGCGCCTGCGCGAGACCACCGGCGACCCGCTGCTGGTCCGGGCCGGGCGCGGCCTGGTGCCCACGCCGCGGGCCATCGAATTACGCGAACAGGTCGGGCAACTGGTGCAGGACGCGCAAGCCGTGCTGCGCCCCGCCGAAAAGCTGGAGCTCGCACAGCTGGTGCGCACCTTCACCCTGCGCACCCGCGAAGGGTTTGTCGAGAACTTCGGGCCGGCGCTGCTTGCCCGCGTCGGCCGCGAAGCGCCCGGCGTGCGCCTGTGTTTTGTGCAGAAGCTCGACAAAGACAGCACGCCGCTGCGCGACGGCGCCGTCGACCTGGAAACCGGCGTGATCGGCAAGTCCACGGCGCCGGAGCTGCGTGTGCAGGCCTTGTTCCGCGACCGTTTTATAGGCGCCGTGCGCCTGGGCCACCCGCTGGGTGAGGGCGAGATCACGCCGGCCCGCTATGCGGCCGCCCGGCACATCGCCGTTTCGCGGCGTGGCCTGGGCGCGGAACCGGTCGACGAAGCGCTGGCGCCGCTCGGGCTGCAGAGAGAGGTCGCCGCCATCGTCGGCGGTTTTTCGGCCGCGCTGGCCCTGGCCCGTGAGTCCGAGCTGGTCGCCAGCGTGCCAGAGCGGCATACGGGCAAGCTGCGCGCCGGCATGCTGAGCTTTTCCCTGCCGGTCGCCACACCGGACATCACCGTGTCCCTGATGTGGCACCCGCGGCTGGACGCCGACCCGGCGCACCGCTGGCTGCGCGCCTGCGTGCGCGAGGTGTGCGCCGACCAGCCGGCCTGAGCGCCCGCCGGGCGCTACAGCGAAACGCCGCGCTTCAGCGCCACATCACCTGCACCGCCAGCCCCGGCGCCGCGTTGCGCAGCTCCAGCTGCGTGCCGTGCGCCTGCGCCACCAGCCGGCACAGGTACATGCCCAGGCCGACACCGCCGGTGGCACGCTGGCGTGCGCCGTCGGTGCGGAAAAAAGGCTCGGTCAGGTGCTCCAGCTGCGCCGGCTCCACGCCGGGGCCGAAGTCGCGTACTTCCAGCAGCACGCCGCCGCCCTCCGCCGCCCGCAGCGACACGCGCGGCGGGCTGGCCGCGCCGGCGCTGTAGCGCAGCGCGTTGTCCAGCAGGTTGCGCAGCAGCAGGCGCACGCGCATGCGGTCCAGCGCCAGCGGCGGCAGGTCAGTCGCCAGGTCCAGTTCCACGCCCGCCGCCTGCGGCATGTCGGCCGCCACCTCGCGCGCCAGCGCGGCCAGGTCCACCGTCTCGCGCTGCAGGGCGGCGTGCGGGCTGGCCAGGCGCTCGCTTTCGAGCAGGTCGCTGATCAGGTCGCGCATCTCGCCGAGGTCGCGCAGCAGCGCCTCGCGCTCGCGCGGCGCGCTGCCCTCGCCTTCGACGGGCAACAGCTCGGCATTGAGGCGCGCACGGGTCAGCGGTGAGCGCAGCTCGTGGCTCAGCGCCAGCAGCAGCCCGCGCTTGGCGTCCAGCATGGCCTTGATGTCGTGCGCCATGGTGTTGACGCGCGCGGCCAGGTCGCCGAGTTCGTCGCGCCGGCGCAGCGGGATGGGCGTGTCGAACACGCCGCGGCCGAAGCGCTCGGCCCCGGCGCGTATGTCGTCCAGCGGGCGCAGCAGGCGCCGCACATAGGCGTAGGCGCCCACCAGCAGGCCCAGCAGCAGCGCCAGCGTGATCCAGCCGAACATGCCGTGCGAGGGGATGGTGCCGGGGCCGAAGATCACCTTGTGGCCGTCGGCCGTGGTGCGGCTGAGCCATTCGCCGGTACGGCCCTCGAAGCGATTGCGGTCGGGGTGCGACTGCCAGTTCACCTGCGGACCCTCGATGCGGATCGAGATCGGCAGCCGCGCCGCCAGCGCCTGCGCGCGGCCCAGGTCGGGCGGCGAACCCAGGTCGGCCACCAGCCTGTCCGTGTAGTCGATGATCAGCGGCCTGGCCGCATCGCGCCAGCCGCTGGAAAACGCGCGCTGCATGCCGCCCATGAAAACCGCGCCCATGGCCAGCGCCAGCAGCAGGAACACCGTGATCAGCCGCAGCCGCAGCGAGTGCCCCCAGCGGTGGCGCCAGCGCTCGGGCCGGGATGGGCGGCAGCGCTTGGGCCGCCTCATGGCGCGCCCGCCTTGCCCACCGCCAGCGTGTAGCCGGCGTTGCGCAGCGTCTTGATGCAATCCAGCGGCTCGAGTTTTTTGCGCAGCCGGCTCACCACGATGTCGACCGCGCGCGTGTACAGCTCGGCCTCGTGGCCGCGCAGGCGGTTCAGGATGTCGTCGCGGTTGAACACCTTGCCCGGGTCGGCCGCCAGCAGCGCCAGCAGTTCGAACTCGGTGCCGGTCAGCTCGACCTTCTCGCCCAGGCGCAGCACCTCGCGCGTTTCGGTATTGATCACCAGGCCCTCGAACACACGGCGCGGGCCGGCCGGCGCCACGGCGCGCTGGCGCCGCAGGATGGTCTGCACGCGCGCCACCAGTTCGCGCGGCTCAAAAGGCTTGGGCAGGTAGTCGTCGGCGCCCAGCTCCAGGCCGACCACGCGGTCCATCACGTCGCCGCGCGCCGTCAGCATGATGACCGGAATGTCGCTTTCCTTGCGGATCTCGCGGCACAGCGCGAAGCCGTCCATCTCGGGCAGCATCACGTCCAGGATGGCCGCGTCGTACGTGCCGGCGCGCAGCTTGGCCAGGCCCTCTCCGGGGCGCAGGGCGCTGTCCAGCACGAAGTCAAAACGCGCGAAATAAGCGGCCAGCGGCGCGGCCAGGTGCTCGTCGTCGTCGATCAGGAGGATGCGGGGCATGCGGCCATCATATGAAACTCGCGCGGCGCGCAAAGTACAGGCCCGCCAGCAGCAAGGTCACCAGGGCGAGGTGGAACACCAGGTCGGGCGCTGACTGCGGCCCTATGCCGATGAAGATGGTGAACAGGCCCACCAACGTGCCGATCAGCGCGAAGGACTGCCCCAGCAGCGCCAGCTTGCGCGTGCGCCCGGGCATCACAAAACTGAGCCCCCAGGCCGCCAGCAGCACGGCGGCGATCACCGCCTCGGCGATGCGGGCCTGGCCGTGGGCATGGCCCCGCAGCAGCAGGCCGCTGTGCACCAGCGAGGCGGCCACCAGCAGGCCGGCCTCCAGCAACAGGAAGCCGCGCAGCATGCGCCAGGGGTGGGCCGTTTTCACCACGGATCTTGTGGGCCCAGCCGGCCCAGATGGGTATGGCCAAAACCCGCGCCGTACTTGAGGCCGTAGCCGAGCAGGCGGTCAAAACCGATGTGCGCGCACCAGACCAGCGCCGCCGCCAGCAACATCGGTGAAGCACCGAGCACGCCCGCGGCCAGCAAACCGACCGCACCTAAATAAGAATGCGCCGCGTTATAGGCCAGCGCGCCCCAGCGCGGCCCGGCGAGGTAGGCCAGGAAGGACAGGTCGGGCAGCAGGAACAGCGCCGCGAACCAGCCCCAGCCCGCGCCGAACTGGGCATAGGCCGCCACCGAAGCGGCCAGCACCACCAGCCCTTCGGCGCGCAGCAGCAGGCGCACGCCGCCGCTGGCGCTGCCCGTCTCGGCCACGGTACTCACGTGCCGCACAGCCCGCGCCATGCGGGCGGGCGGAAAGAACAGCGCCTCAGCCATGGTGGCCCCAGCGGCGGCCGCGCTCCATGAAGTCGCGCACTTTCTGTTGCTGCTCGGGGCGCAGGTTGTCGAAGAAATCGGCCGCGGCGGCGATCACCTCGGGGCTGCCGGCCTGCAGGGCCGCGGTTTTTTCATCGATCAGTTTTTTCGCGCCCGCCTGGTCCAGCTTGTTGCCGGCGAACAGGCCGCGAACCGTGTCACGCGGCTCGGTGGCGCCGCGCAGGGCGGTGCGCTGCGCCTGCAGCTTGTCGGCCAGCACCGTGAGCTTCTGTTTTTGCGCGGCATCGAGGTCCAGCCGCGAGCCGATTTTTTCGACCATGCGGGCACGGGCTTCGGGCGAACCCATGTCGCCGTGCATGCCGCCGGGGCCGCGCTGCGCGCAGGCGCCCAGGCTGCCGATGATGAGCGCCCCGCCGAACAGGCCGAGCAGCGTTTTTTTGATGCGGTGTTTCATGAAGAGCCTTGCAGAGGTTGGAAGGTCTTCATGGTGCCCGCGCGGGACGCGAGGGTGTTTTCGCGCCGGTTGCGGGATGTTTCGCTTTGTTTCGACGGGGCGGACCCGTCTGCTCAGGATTGAAGCAAGGCGGCCGGGTCTTCGCTCGCCAAAACCTGTGCCGCCCAAGGCTGCAGCTTGGACGCATCGGCGCGCAGGATCTGCTGCTTGACCRCCAGGATCTGCGAGGGGTGCATGGAAAAGCTGCGCAGGCCCAGGCCCAGCAGCAGCCGCGTCATGCCCACGTCGCCGGCCATTTCGCCGCAGACGCTGACGCCCTTGCCCTGGGCATCGCATTCGGCGATGGTGTCGGCGATCAGGCGCAGCACCGCCGGGTGGCAGGGGTCGTAGAGGTGCGACACCGTCTCGTCGGCGCGGTCTATCGCCAGCGTGTACTGGATCAGGTCGTTGGTGCCTATCGACAGGAAGTCGAAGTACTTCAGGAAGAGCTTGAGCGTGAGCGCGGCCGCCGGGATTTCGATCATCGCGCCCAGCCGCACCGGGCCGTAGGGCGTGCCGCTGTTGTCGAGCATCGCGCGCGCGTGGTCTATCAGCGACATGGTCTGGCGGATTTCCGTGGCGTGCGCCAGCATGGGCACCAGCAGGTTGACCTGGCCGTGCGCGGCGGCGCGCAGGATGGCGCGCAGCTGCGTGAGGAACATCGGCGGGTCCGCCAGGCTCCAGCGTATGGCGCGCAGGCCCAGCGCCGGGTTCAGGTGCGTGTCCTGCGCCTTGGCGTGGCGGTCCAGCGGCTTGTCGGAGCCTATATCCACCGTGCGTATGGTCACCGGCAGGCCGTGCATGCCTTCTATCGCCTTGCGGTAGGCCTGGTATTGCTCTTCCTCGTCGGGCAGCTTGCCGCTGCGCCCCATGAACAGGAACTCGCTGCGAAACAGCCCGACGCCGACCGCACCTGCCGTCACCGCGCCCACGGTGTCCTCGGGCATTTCAATATTGGCCAACAGCTCGATGCGCTGCCCGTCAATCGTCAGCGCGGGCGTGTTCTTCAGGCGGTTCAGGCGCTGGCGCTCGAGCTCGCCCTGGCGCTGCTTGAAGCCGTACTCGGCCAGGATGATGGGTGAAGGGTCGACGATCAGCACGCCGGCATCGCCGTCGATGATGACCCAGTCGTCCTGCTTGATCAGCTGGCTGGCGCTGCGCGCGCCCACCACCGCCGGGATGTCCATGCTGCGCGCCACGATGGCCGTGTGCGAAGTCTTGCCGCCCACGTCGGTGGCGAAGCCCGCGAACAGGCTCTGCTTGAACTGCAACATGTCGGCCGGCGAGATGTCGTGCGCCACCAGCACCAGCGGCACGTCGGTGGTGTCGTCCAGCAGCAGGTCCTGCTGCGAAAGCTTGCGGCCCGCGCCCGCCTGGCCCGCCGGCTGCACCGGCGAGGCCACGCCCTTCATGTGGCGCAGGATGCGCTCCACCACCTGCTCGAGGTCGGCCTTGCGCTCGCGCAGGTACTCGTCCTCCATGTCGTCGAACTGGCGCGCGATGATTTCGTACTGCGTGGTCAGCGCCCACTCGGCGTTGTAGTGCCGGTCGGTGATCCAGTGCTTCACGCCGCTGATCAGCTGCTCGTCCTGCAGCAACATCAGGTGCACGTCCAGCAGCGCGGCGAGCTCGTGCGGCGCGTCCTTGGGCAGGTCCTGCTGCAGGCGCGTGATTTCCTCCATCACCGCATTGCGCGACACCCGCACCCGCGTGATCTCGTCCGCCGTCTTGGCATCGTCGACAAAATAGTGCGCCACGTCGGCGCGGCTGGACGCCACGAGCACGGCACGGCCTATCGCGATCCCTCGCGATACGGCAAGACCGTGGACTGAAAAGGTCATGCAGCCCCCACGGTCGCTCGCCGCGCGTAGCTCCCTGCCCCCCGAGGGGGCCGCTGCGCCTGCGGCCCGGCAAAGCCGGTTCCGCGGCCCCTGCTTGCAAGGAGCGAGCGGGAGGTCATTCACCTTCTCCAAATTTGTCGGTGATCAGCGCGAGGATCGCATCCATGGCCGCCTGCTCGTCATTCCCGTTGGTCTCGACCTCGACGGTGCTGCCCAGGCCGGCGGCCAGCATCATCACGCCCATGATGCTTTTGGCGTTGACGCGGCGCTCGCCCTTGCTCATCCAGACTTCGCAGCCGAAGCTGCCGGCGAGTTTGGTGAGCTTGGCGGAGGCGCGGGCGTGCAGGCCCAGCTTATTGCTGATGGTCGTGCTGGTCTTGATCATGGTTTCGGCGTACCTGGTTCTGCGGTGCGGTGATGGCCACCTGCATCACGCCCTGTGTGGCCCCGATGAGGGCCCGCGCCACCAGGGCGTCGAGTGACTCGTGCCGGTAGGAGATGGTGCGCAGCAGCATGGGCAGGTTGATGCCGGTGATGAGTTTGGAATGAACGCCGTCGACGAGCTTTTGCGCGACGTTGCAGGGCGTGGCGCCGAACACGTCGGCCAGCACCAGCGCATGCGAGGTGCCCAGCTGCGCCAGCATGATGCGCGCCTGGGCCAGGGTTTCCTCGGGCGGCATGTTGGGCTGGACGTCCAGCGCGGCGACGCCGGGGGCGTTGTCGGGGAACACATGCAGCACGCACTGGCGCAGGGCGGAGGCCAGCGGGGCGTGGGCGATGATAAAAATGCCGTTCATGGGTTTGCGGGTTCCACTGAATTATCGGCGCGGACACTGAGGAAATACCCATATGAGGCGATACAACAACACAATAACACCGCCATGGCCGCCTGGAAACTCGCCACCTGCCCCAGGCCTAGGGCCGCGAACACGTCGATCAGCAGGCCTATGCCCCACTGCACGACGAACACGCCGGCAAAAATCATCAGGTTGTAGGCCGACAGCGCCCGGCCCGCCAGCGCGGGCTTGAAAGCCATGCCCACCGCGGGCTGCGCCAGGCCCATCACGCTGCAGCCCATGCAGAACAAGGCCCAGCCCAGCCAGCCGGTGGACGTGCCGCCCGCGATGTTGAAGGCCAGCACCGCAATGCTGACCGGCACGCCCCAGGTGATCAGCCGGGTCGCCGACCAGCCGTGGCGCGACAGCCAGGGATTGACCATGCCCCAGCTCCAGAAGGTCACCAGCATGGTGGCATTGATAGAGAAGAGGCCGGTGGCGGCCTCAAGCGGCGTATAACCCGCGACCTTGACCATCCAGGGGCCGGCCCACAAGGTCTGCACCGCGACCAGGCCGCCGTAGTTGAAAAAGGCCATGGGCGTCATCTTGCGGAAATAGCGGCTGCGCCAGATGGGCGCATACCCGGTCTCGGCCTCGGCTTCGGCCGGCGCCCCCGGCGCGCTGGAGCTGCTCAGCTTCCAGGTCGGCACCACCCAGGCAATGGCCACCATGCACAGCAAAATCATGGCCGCCAGGATCCAGAACAGCGGCCGCCAGCCCGTCACCGGCATCAGCCACTGCACCGGCAGGGTGGAGGCCAGCATGCCCAGTGAGCCCGTCATCAGCATCCAGGAATTGGCGCGCAGCACCGTGCCCGGCTCGAACCAGCGGCGAAAGCCGGTGAGCGGCGCCATCAGGCAGGCGCTCACGCCCATGCCCACCAGCACACGCGCGGCCAGCAGCCAGGCAAAACTCGTGGCCAGCGAAAACGCCAGGCAGCCCAGCACGGCCAGGCTTAAAAAGCTGAGGATCACGCGCTTGGGGCCGTGGCGGTCCAGCCAGGTGCCCAGTGGCAGCTGCGTCGCGGCAAAACCCAGGAAATAGCCGCCCGCCAGCAGCCCCAGGTCGCGCGCATGCAGCGAAAAATCCTGTGTCAGCACCGGCGACAAGGTGGCCGTGATGGCCCGCACCAGCGCCGAGCAGAAGTAGGCCGCGGCAAAGGCCAGGAACACGATCGCGCCGGTCCAGGCATCCAGCCGGCCGGGCTCGGACGCGGCGGATGATGCCCTGTGCGCGGAGGACATGGAGGTTTCGGCGGTCGTCATTCGAATTTGAGGCTGGAGAAAAAGGTCTCGGCGACCTCGGGCGTGATGCGGTCGGCATACAGCACCACCTGGAAGGCCTGCCCGCCCTGGGCAAAGTAGGCCGCCTGCCCGCTCACCGCCGTGCCGTCGGCGCGTTGGCCCTGGGCCTTGACCAGGATGGCATCAGCCGCCCCGGGCAGCTTGAGCGGCGAGACCTGTGCCGGCCCGGCCTTCATATTCGCCAGCGTGAGGTTTTGCCACTGCGCGAGCACAGGCGCGGCCTGGGTCGCATCGCCCAACTGCGCCACTGCCACGGCAAAGGTGGCGCCGCCGGCATCACAGCCCAGCATGGACAGCGGCGTCGCCGGCCCGCCCAGGGGCACGGTTTTTTGCGCCTTGTCGGGCTTGCAAGGCAGCAGCAACGCCAGGCGCGTGCCCTCGGGCCGCACTTCGCGCCAGTTCAGGGTGGGGCTGCAGGCCGCGAGCAGGGCCGTGGCAATCAAAAGAGCGAAGGAGGGCCGCGGCAAGGAGCGTATAGCGGCCCCGGAAATCATAAGCATGCCTTGGACTTTACAGGGATTCCCGCCTGGAGGCGGCGTTTTGCACCGCTTTGGCGCGCAAAAAGCATCCGGCCTTGCACCAAGCTGGGCACCTTGCTTGCTCATGCCTGGCATATGCCCAGAACCCCTATCGAAGAAGTTCAGGACTTCGCGCCATGATGCGGGCCCGCCATCGCGGCCGTCCGGACAGAGCCCTGGCTTGGTAAGCTTGGTCATGGTCAATTTCAAAACACACGCATTCATGGCGGCCATGCTGCTATGCGCTGCAAGCCCTGTCTGGGCTTTGGAGCTGCAAAATCAGAACTTTAGCGACGATGAAATTTTCTCGGCTGTCGTCAACCGGTTCAAGAAGCCGCTTCAACATCGGTTCAACCCTGCCGCTACGGGCGATCGAAAACCTTTGCTGGTGCTGGGCCCGGCACTGAAGTTCGGTAAAAAAATCCAATCCCAGACATTTACCCACCTGACGCAGCAGGAGCTGGTTGAGCAGCAACAGGCGGTTTTTATCCTGATAGAAAATTCAGGGCGGGATGCCGAGCGAAACACACTCTATGTGGACTACGACATTCCGAGCAACGCGTCTTATGGCGTGCTGAAGGTTTACCCCAAAGATGGCGTGCTGGTGGCTGAAAGCCATGACAGCTACCGGTCCTCCTCGGGGGCCAGGGCCACTTACGGCAAGCTGTACAAGGGTGTGGCTTGCCGGGACAACACGGAAATGGCGTACCGCTGGAATTACTACACACGCAATGGCTCAGGCGGGCGTTGCCCTGAAACGATGTTCACTGAATTCACGGACTAGCAAGCAACCCCGCTACTCGGGACTGCAGGACAAAAACGATGCCTTTCAGCCGCCGTGATTTTCTTGCAGCGATGCTTCCAGCCACCGCCCAGTTGACGGGCTGCGCAAGCATGCAGGCGGCGACCGAATCGTCCCAGACAGTTCAGGTCCGCCCAACGCTGCTTGCCAGCGAAAGCGATTGGTCTTCCCTGCCTGATCGATGCAAAGCGGACCCCGATCTTGACCGTTTCACCGCGGCACTGCTGGCACGCGCCCGCAGTGACATCGCCCTGCCTTCGCTGGAGCACAAACCCAAGGGCGGCCACCCTCTCGGTGTCTCGCGCGAGTTCATTCGCCGAAGCCTGCAGTGGGCTTTCGCTTACCGGGTGACGGGGGAGCGGGTTTTTCTGGACCGCGCCCGGCAGGAAATGCTCGCCGTCGCCGCATTCAGTGACTGGCTTCCGGATATCTACCTGCAGCTCGCCGAGATCACCACGGGCATGGCCATTTCCTACAGCTGGCTTTTGAATGACCTGTCGGACTATGACCGTGCCGCCCTGCGCGCCGCGATTGTCGACAAGGGCATTGCCCAGGCGCGCAACGGCCACATCACGTTCAGGTCCACCAACAACTGGAACCAGGTTTGCATAGGCGGTATGGTCCTCGGCGCGCTGGCCGTTGAGGAAGATGAACCCGCACTTGCAGCCGATCTGCTCGCCGCGGCGCGCCAGGGCGTCTTTATCGGGCTCAATGCCTACCGCCCGGATGGGGTCTACCCGGAGGGGCCGGCCTACTGGAGCTACGGAAGCAGCTATACGGTGCTGCTGGCCGCCGCACTGCGCGGCAACAAGGACGGCAACACGGACCGCAATTGGGGCTTGCTGGATGCGCCCGGATTCAAGCGCAGTGCCCAGTTCTATGCCCACACCATCGGCCCGTCCGGGAAGTATTTCAATTTTGCCGACAGCACCGAGGACCAGGGCCTGCCATGCGCCATCGTCTACCTGGCCCGTGAACTGGACCAGCCCGCGTTGTTGACGGCCAAGCGCCGGATGATCCGCAAAGGGCAGGGCCTGTCTGACCTCTTCGCGCCTCTCTCGGTGTTGTGGTGGCCCACACAAACAAGGGAAAATACCGCGCCGACAAATTTCTCGGGCCAGGGGGCGCAGCCGCTCGCCATCTGGCGTTCATCATGGTCCGATCCGGACGCATGGTGGTTTGCCATCAAGGCGGGCGGCGCGGCGCACAGCCATGCGCACATGGATGCAGGCAGTTTTGTGCTCGACCTGGATGGCCTGCGATGGGCCAAGGACCTGGGCGCGCAGGACTACAGCAGTCTGGAATCACGCGGCATAGACCTGTGGAACATGAAAGGGGATTCGTCACGCTGGCGGGTCTTCAGGCTGTCGGCCCAGGCGCACAACACACTGACGCTGGACGGCCAGGTACACAGCGCGCGTGGCATGGCCACGCTGCGCATGGTGGCCGAACGCGAGGCCTTGATAGACCTGACGTCCGCGCTTTTACCGGGCCAGGTCACGCGGGCCACCCGCCGCGCCCGTTTCCTGGATGATGGGGTGCAACTCGACGACGAGCTTCTCGGAGCCGGCCCTGGCAGCACAGTCCGGTGGGCGATGACCACCGAGGCGGAGGTCAGGCTGGAGGGCACGACCGCGTTTCTGACACAAAAGGGCAAGCGCCTGGCCGTGCGGTTTGAAGGCAAGGCCATCCAGCTGGCTGTGCTCGACATTTCCGCGCCCCGCCAGGATTTCGACCAGCCCAATCCCAACGTTCGCCAGCTGGTGGTGTCTGGAAAGCCCGGGGCCGACGGCAGCTGGAAACTCGGGGTCCGCTTTTCGCGGGGCTAGGTTTCCGCACCGCTTTGGCGCGCTTCGCGGGCGTGGGCCCGCACCAAGCTGGGCACGCGGCTTGCTAATGCAGTGCATGTTTGAAGACATCGCCATCCCGGTCATGCCCGTCACGCCGATGACGCCGCCGCCTGCCGCCCCCGCGCCCACTCACCTGCCGGGCGCCGGCCAGGCCGTCTGGCGCGACCGGCTGTCGCAGCTGCTGGAATCCACCGGCGAAGGCATTTTCGGCATCGACATGGACGGCTGCTGCACCTTCATCAACCGGGCCGGCGCCGAGCAGTTGGGTTATGAAGCGGAGCAGGTGCTGGGCCGCAACATGCACGAACTGGCGCACCACTCGCATGCCGGCGGCGCGCACTACCCCGAGCAGCTGTGCCCCATCTTCAACGCCTTCCGCAAGGCCCTGCCCTGCCGCATCGACAGCGAACTGTTCTGGCGCAAAAACGGCAGCGCCTTCGCGGTCGAGTATTCCTCCTACCCCATCGTCGAAGGCGGCGTAGTGCAGGGCGCGGTGGTCACCTTTGTCGACATCTCGGCGCGCCGCCAGGCCGAGGATGCGCTGCGCCAGGCCCATGCGGTGCTGGAGCAGCGCGTCAGCGAACGCACGCACGCGCTCTCGGAAGCGCTGCAGCACCTGCGCGAACTCACGGCCTACACCCACAGCGTGCGCGAGGAGGAGCGCACCCGCATCGCGCGCGAGGTGCACGACGAGCTCGGCAGCCTGCTGGTGGCCCTCAAGATGGACGTGGGCTGGCTGGACAAGCGCCTGGGCGAGCAGCAGCAGCGCGAACCCGAAGCGGCCCAGGCCATGCGCGACACCATGCGCCACAAATGCCAGAACATGGGCCGGCTGATCGAAAGCGCCGTCGACAACGTGGGCCGCATCATCACCGACCTGCGCCCCAGCATCCTGGACCACCAGGGACTCTGGGCCGCGCTCGACTGGCAGGCGCACGAGTTCGTGCAGTCGGCCGAGCTGGCGCTGGACTGGCAGATGGACGTGGCCGGCGCCGCGCCCCTGCCCGAGCCGGGGTCCATCGCCATCTTCCGCATCTTCCAGGAGATGCTCAGCAACGTCGGCCGCCACGCCGCCGCCAGCGAAGTCGCCATACACATACACGCCGACGCGGCCGGCATCAGCATCGCGGTGCAGGACAACGGCCGCGGCGCCGAAGCCGCCGCCTTTGAAGCCGCCGACGCCTATGGCGTGATGGGCATGCGCGAGCGCGCGCGGCATCTGGGCGGCAGCCTGGAGATCAGCAGCGAACCCGGCCGCGGCTCGCTTTTCCACCTGCGCATCGCGCTGCCGGCCGCAGCCGCCACCCCACCATGAATATGCTCAAGATATTGATCGGCGACGACCACCGCATCGTGCGCGAGGGCCTGAAGCAGGTGCTGGCCGACGCCCCTGAAATCGAGGTCGTGGCCGAGGCTGAAACCGGCCCCGACGTCCTGCTGCGCGTCGAAGCCCTCGGCGGCGAGAAGGGCCTGGACGCGGTGCTGCTGGACATCGCCCTGCCCGACCGCGACGGCCTGGACGTGCTGCAGGCCCTCAGGAAACAATGGCCGCGCCTGCCGGTGCTGATGCTCAGCACCTATCCCGAAAAACAATACGCCGTGCGCTGCATCAAGCTGGGCGCGGCCGGCTACCTGAACAAAAGCGCCAACCCCGACGACATGATCGCGGCGGTGCGCAAGGTGGCCGGCGGCGGTATTTATGTGTCGGCGATTGCCGCCGAGGCCCTGGCCAGCGCCATGGGCGGCAGCGCGGCCGGCAGCGGCAGCGGCGGCACAGAATCGCTGTCGCACCGCGAGCACCAGGTGTTCCGCCTGCTCACGGCCGGCAAGTCCGTGGGCGAAATTGGTGCGCAGCTGGGCCTGGCAGCCAACACCGTGAGCACCTACCGCGCGCGCATCCTCGAAAAAACCGGCACCCGCAACGACGTGGAACTCGCGCTGTATGCCGAGCGCCACGCCAAAACGCCGGATTTGTAGGGCTGGCCCTACAGCGCTTAGGGCGGGGCCCGGCGATTTGCAGCGGCGATGCCGCAAACTGCGCCCACAGGCCCGCCCCTTGCATGGAAACCTGCATCTTTGCCAAAGGGGTTTGCCATGTCCAACCGTTTCGATGCCTATGATGCCGACCGTCCGCTGATGCTGCGCTGCGCCTGCGGCGAAAACCACGCGCCCGGCGAACACGGCAGCGCCGCCGCCGACCCGCAGGAACTCTCGCACGGCTTTATGGAAGCCAGCCTGGTGAAAGCGCTGTTTCCGGTCGACAGCGTACGCCGCGGCTTTCTGCGCGCGGTGGGCGCCAGCACGGCGCGCGCCGCGATTGCTTCGGTGCTGCCGCTGGGCGCGCTGCAGGCCATGGCGCAGGAGCGCAAGTCGCTGGAGAAAAAGGACCTCAAGATAGGCTTCATCGCCATCACCTGCGCCAGCCCGCTGATCATGGCCGACCCGCTGGGCTTCTACAAAAAAGAAGGCCTCAACGTGCAGCTCAACAAGACCGCCGGCTGGGCGCTGATACGCGACAAGATGATCAACAAGGAGCATGACGCCTCGCACTTCCTGTCGCCCATGCCGCTGGCCATGACCATGGGCCTGGGCTCCAACCAGGTCAACATGAACGTCGCCAGCATCCAGAACACCAACGGCCAGGCCATCACGCTGCACGTCAAGCACAAGAACAACCGCGACCCGAAAAACTGGAAGGGCTTCAAGTTCGCGATTCCGTTTGAATACAGCATGCACAACTTTTTGTTGCGCTATTACCTCGCCGAGAACGGCCTGAACCCCGACACCGACGTGCAGCTGCGTGTGGTGCCGCCGCCCGAGATGGTGGCCAACCTGCGCGCCGGCAATATCGACGGCTTCCTGGGCCCGGACCCTTTCAACCAGCGCGCGGTGTATGACGAAGTCGGTTTCATCCACATCCTGTCGAAAGAGATCTGGGACGGCCACCCCTGCTGCGCCTTCGGTGTCAGCGACGAGTTCATCAAGCAGAACCCCAACACCTTCGCCGCGCTGTACCGCGCGGTGCTGGGCGCCTCCTTTATGGCCAGCCAGCCCAAGGACCGCGACCTGATTGCCAAGGTCATCGCGCCCACGCAGTACCTGAACCAGCCCGAGGCCGTGCTGCAGCAGGTGCTGACCGGCAAGTTCGCCGACGGCCTGGGCAATATCCGCAACGTGCCCGACCGCGCCAACTTCGACCCCGTTCCCTGGCAGAGCATGGCGGTGTGGATGCTCACGCAGATGAAGCGCTGGGGTTATGTGAAGGGCGAGGTCAATTACAAACAGATCGCCGAGAAGGTCTTCATGTTGACCGACGCCAAGAAGCAGATGGCGCTGGCCGGCTTCAAGCCGCCCGAAGGTGCGTACAAGAAGTTCAAGGTCATGGGCAAAGAGTTTGACCCGGCCAAACCCGAAGACTACGTGAAAAGCTTCACCATCAACAAGCTCTCATGAAGTCCCTGAACCTCAAGGCGGGCCTGGTCTCGCTGCTGATCTTCCTGGCCTTTCTCGCCATCTGGTACACGGCCACGCTGCCCGCGCCGGGCACGGTCGCGGCCAGCACCGCGGGCCTGAGCGCCGAGCAGATCGAGTACCAGAAGATGATGGGCAAGGACCCCGGCAACACCAAGACCACCGGCTTCCCCACGCTGGGCCAGATGGGCACGGCCATCTGGAAGCAGGTCTCCAACCCGCTCTACGACAACGGCCCCAACGACAAGGGCATCCTGATCCAGCTGGGCCATTCGCTGGCGCGTGTGGGCCTGGGCTTTTTGCTGGCCTGCGCGGTCGCCGTGCCCCTGGGCTTTGTGATCGGCATGTCGCCGCTGCTGCGCCGCGCGTTTGACCCCTTCATCCAGGTGCTCAAGCCGATCTCGCCGCTGGCCTGGATGCCGCTGGCGCTCTACACCATCAAGGACTCGTCGATCTCCGGCATCTTTGTGATCTTTATCTGCTCGGTCTGGCCCATGCTGATCAACACGGCTTTCGGCGTGGCGTCCGTCAAGCGCGAATGGCTTAACGTGGCCAGCACGCTCGAAGTCAGCCCCCTGCGCAAGGCCTTCCAGGTCATCCTGCCTGCGGCCGCGCCCACCATATTGACCGGCATGCGCATCTCCATGGGCATCGCCTGGCTGGTCATCGTGGCCGCCGAGATGCTGGTGGGCGGCACCGGCATTGGCTACTTTGTCTGGAACGAGTGGAACAACCTCTCGCTCACCAACGTGATCTTCGCCATCCTGGTCATAGGCATTGTCGGCATGCTGCTGGACCTGGCGTTTGCGCAGTTGCAGAAAGCCGTGACCTATGTGGAGTGAGCCGATAGCGCGCGCCCCTGTCGCCACGCCAAAGAAAGAACACAACATGCAGCAGGGATTTCTCAAAATCGAGGGCCTCAGCAAAAGCTTCACGCCGGGCCGCCCGGTGTTTGCCGATGTGTCCTTCAGCATCAGCAAGGGCGAGTTCGTCTGCATCATCGGCCACTCGGGCTGCGGCAAGACCACCATCCTCAATGTGCTGGCCGGGCTGGACAGCGCCAGCGCCGGCCACGTGTTTATGGACAACCGCGAAATAGGCGGCCCCAGCCTGGAGCGCGGCGTCGTCTTCCAGAGCCACGCGTTGATGCCCTGGCTCACAGTGCGCAAGAACATCGCCTTCGCCGTGGTCTCGCGCTGGCCCGACTGGACGGCCGCGCAGGTCAACACCCATGTCGAAAAATTCGTCGCCATGGTGGGACTCTCCGCCGCCATCGACAAAAAGCCCTCGCAGCTCTCGGGCGGCATGAAACAGCGCGTCGGCATTGCCCGTGCCTTCGCCATCCAGCCCAAGATGCTGCTATTAGACGAACCCTTCGGCGCGCTCGACGCGCTGACACGCGGCACCATCCAGGACGAACTGATGGCCATCGTGCGCGAGACCCAGCAGACGGTTTTCACGATCACCCATGACGTCGACGAAGCGATTTTGCTGGCCGACCGCATCCTGCTGATGAGCAACGGCACCGACAACGAAGGTATCTACGCACCAGGCCGCATCGCCGAAGAAGTCGTCAACCCGCTGCCCCGGGAGCGCACCCGCGCCGGCCTGCACCACCTGCCCGGTTATTACGAACTGCGCAACCACATCGTCGATTTCCTGGTCACGCGCGCCAAGGCGCATTGATCGACCACTTCATTTCTTTTTTTAAACCACCTCAAACACAGGAGCCAAAACCATGAACCGCAACGACATCACCGAAAAAATCATCACCGTCAAAGTCAGCAAAGGCATCACCTGGGAATCCGTCGCCAAAAAGGTAGGCCTCAGCAAGGAATGGGTCACCGCCGGCTGCCTGGGCCAGATGACCTTCGACGCCAAACAGGCGAAAGTGATCGGCAAGATTTTTGGCTTGACGGCCGAAGAGCAGAAATGGCTGCAGGTCGTGCCCTACAAAGGCTCGCTGCCCACGCCCGTGCCCACAGACCCACTGATCTACCGCTGGTATGAAATCGTCAGCGTCTACGGCACGACCATCAAGGAGCTGATCCACGAAGAGTTCGGCGACGGCATCATGAGCGCGATCGACTTCTCCATGGACATCGTGCGGCAGCCGGACCCCAAGGGCGACCGGGTCAATGTGGTGTTGTCGGGGAAGTTTTTGCCGTATAAGACTTATTGATCCGTCTGCGAAGCCTCGGGGCCGCTTGACGAAGTAAGGAGCGCACGGCTTTCTTTGGTGAATCGGCTTATCGGGCGTAACCGGAGCACGGATATTGCAGCCGCACGATCGTAAGTAGCGAGTACTTGAATCGCACCGTTCATAAGCCGCTCAGTTCGCCAGCCTGAACTAACTTTGGCGGTTTCCAGAAGAGGAGACAGGACTTGTTCGCGGAGTTCCGGCACAGGAGCTACTGCATTCAAAATCGCACAAAGTCCGTCAAGACGTCGCAGGCCGTGGTGCTCGTTGGCAATGATGCCAAGCAGCCTCGAAGTGTGCGCCGCTGCGTTGAGTGGATCAAGCTTTGCCAATAACACCAGAGGCCAGAAAGAAACCGAAGCGACGCGATTCGGTTCATCCTGGCTGTATGCGGCGTCGAGCGCTTCATTCAGCAGAGCCACAGCTCCGTGAAAAGAGCGATTCCTTTCGACAACTGAAGTGATAGCCTGGCATCGATACCATGGATGCTGAATCGTTCGAGCAAGTGCCAGAGCCTCCCTTGCGGAGCCTGAAGCAAGCAGAGCAACGTCTGCGCGTGCCGCGACACCTTGCCCCTCAAGCGAGCCTCGAAACGGTGGGAAGTGATCTGCCGAAGACGGAAATGCGGAACCTGCCACCTATCGCCTAACGTTGGTAATGAGCATTGAGGATTCCAGGGTTTCCGGCGTGAATGCTAAAGCTTGGTGGGATCGCCAAGCGTCTTGTTGAGGCGTATCGCTTCCTTGACGAGGCGGCGCGACAGAGCGGCATTGACCTCATCACCCTCGCGAAACTCTCTCGTCGCCATCTCGTACTTGCCACCGGGTTTTAGCAACGAGTCCATCTCACGAAGACGGTGCCCTCGCCAGAAGCCGAACAGCACACGGTTTTCCTCGGCGCGAATGAGTAGCACCGGTCCGTTCGACATATACACCAGGTGGCCCCACTTGATGAGTTCGTCCGGTGCGGCGCAGTCCAGCACGGTGGCCCGCAGCTGCTCAACCAGGGTACGCTGCCAGCCGGACAGGGCGGCGACATAAGCGTCAGGATTGGCAGCGGGGATGGTCTTCTTCATCATGGCAAATATCGGTCCTGTGTTTGTAGCTTAGACGTCATTCGCGCGTCTCCCTCTCTACCTGACGAATAACCCAAGCAATTGTTGATGGATTAAGTTTTCCCTGACCCCAGTGTGTACTTGCCTGCTTCATATATTGTTCGAGAGCCGCTCGTATCCGAGGCAACAGCGATTCAGGATCCTTCGCTCCGATGAAGGGCTTTTCGCCATAGATGAATTCGTACTCCCGAAATCCCCTGTTGTGCCAATACGTCCCGTAGAAACTCACGGCGTGAGCACGCAGCCAAGTCCACATGAACGCCGGATCCGCGACATTTGGAGCCTCGGAGTGGCACTGGCCGCAAAGTAGGACCAGGTTATGCACCTCCTCAGATCCGCCCAAAGCTCGCGGAATGATGTGGCAACGCTGCAGCTTACGCCCCTGAGCGCATCGCCAGCAAAGTTTTTCAGCCTCCGACCAGTCGACCGACAAACCGCACTCGTCCTCGTGGCGTGACCAATAATCCGCAATCTCGGCGTGTGTGGCTTCCATCACGTCTACCGTTTGTCATGAGCGCCTGGCGACAGCAGGCGAAACCTGATGTCGCATGTCCGCTCGATGGAAGGATCAGGTTTCACTCTGCGCACAGTACTGGCCAGCCATGCTTCGAACGCCACATCTGCTCGCCGAGGCGAAGGAGAACTTCATTGCATTGACAGTCGGCAATGAATCGGCGGAGAGTCACGAAGTGGAATATCCATTCGAAGTCAAAGAGTTCTGGATACTTTGCCAGCGCCAACCCACCCGTGCCAGGATCAGCGAAAGTGTGCTCTCTTGCGCGGGATAGAAGCTTGGAGGCCAAGCCAGAATAGACGCCTCTTGTGTTGAAGTAAGGAGCAAGACTATCCGTGAAGCGGCCTGCTCTTTGTTGAATGTCGTAGTTCCTGACCTTGGCCGTCTGCTTGTCCCTCGCCCGCTGATATGTCGAGCTCCACAGTGGCTGGCGTTGCAACAGGTTGATCGGCGCATTCGTGCTGATGTAGTACCACCCAGGAAGACTAGGAACGCCACTTTCACAATGCCATTGATTGTTGTGCAAATCGATCTGCACGCTCGAATGCGTACTGTCGAGATAGTCCGATAGGTCGTTCATGTGAAACAAGCTACTGACGTTGGTAATGGCCGGGGCATGACACTCGCGGCGACAGCGCCTCATGCCGCTGCAGGCCCGTATCGATTGACCTGTCAGGCTTCACGGGCTGCACGCCTGGCTCTGTTATCGATGGACTGAAGAAGTAGCGCCCACCCGCCCAGGATCAACGCAAAAATGTGCCAGAACCGAAACACCAGGAGAACGTCGTACAGCGACCCTTCGTGACGATTGGCAATTGCGGAATGCAGGGAGACCGACACACGCTCGTTCGCAATTGGCGCGCCAACTTCCAGGACCGTCACAGAAAATGTTGTGAAGCCCCATCCGAGTATTGGCATGGACTTTTCATCGGGCGGCCAAGGGACTTTTTTCGGATCACCGTCATCGACAAAAGGCACGATCTGTCGGCGCCAATGATGCATATCAGCAGGTTGCGCCGGCAAAGCTTCGTACACAGTTCGAACACCACCACCTTCAATCAAGAGCCTGACAGACTCTCCCGGCTCCGGGAAGGACCAGTTGTCCTTCTCCGTGGAGTGCGAGGGAAACTTTCCGAGCTCGTTCCTGAGCTCACCGAACCTCCTGTGAAAGTACATCGACATTGTTGCGCTCTGAGGGGTCAAGCGAAACGCGGTGAATGTGATCTTCGCGCCCGGCGCCAATTGGAGATGAGAAGTCGAGTAAGACGCGAAATACCACATTCCGAGCGTGCCAACGGCCACGGTAGCAATAGCAAGGTACAAGACCAACCATCGGAAGTGAAATTTGTAGGTCATCGGCGGGAAACCTGATGCAATTTAGACCGCAAGAACCTGAGGGATAGCTTTGCACAGCTCATGTGCGTAGAAAGCGAGATTACCTCTCGGAGAGGCCAACCCGCCCGCTACTTCAACGGCGGGCATTGCAAATACCCAAGCACAGCCTCTTTCCAGGAAACTTTGGGATTGAAAGACGGAACCAGCGCTGCCTCGCCGTTCTTTGCTCCCGTCACAGCCCCAAGGCCGTGCTGCACCATGTAGGAAGGGAAGTAGGCCGGGGGGCCGATACGTTCAACTTCCGAGCAATAGCCCGCGCGCTTTGCGTCGTTGCCGAGAATCTGACCCACTTGGGCCTTAAAGGCCGCGACCTTTTCCTTGTTCCCCGACTCGAAAGCAAGCATGGGCAAAATCTTGGCGGCTTGATGTGCTGACTCGTCGGCAACCCTGAGTGTGTCGAATCGCCCATACGCACCGGCCATGGCGTACATGAAGACACCCGGTTCAAAATTCTCCTGCTCAATACAACTGGAAATGCCCCTGTAAAGGTCGACGGGAGTCAGTTTGTTGGTGAGTTTTTCTTTTCCGACACAACCGGGCCCCGCGGCATCAAGGGCATTTGATGCGGGTGCGGGTGCGGATCTCGCGGTGCCGGGTTCCTGGGCGTTGACCTGCAATGCCAGCATTGGCGCAAAAAGCATGACACCTGAAACAGCGAGCCTAAGCAATGTCGTAGTCAAGATGATTCCTTGTATGTGGCTGGCTCTGGGAGAAGACTTCCGGGAGGGCCCGAAGAAGGCTTCGAAAAATATCGTTTAGCCTTCGAAGAGAACGCCAGGGCGTAGGCCCACCACCAAAAAAGGAGTGGAAAGATGATGAGGCGGCCCAGGTTCCCGCCTACCCGCTCGGCATCATTGTCATAGGACGTGGTGTCGGGCCTGAAGATAAGGAAGGCGGCAAAACCGACGATGAGAATCACGCCAAGCCAACGGCTCCATGTGTGCCGGTAATAGAGGCTGTATATGGCCGCGAAGAAGACGGCAATGAGCGCCAGGCGCCACGCCAGGGAGCCGACCAGGAGACCAAAGCTTCGAATTTCGCCCCAGTGCGCGAAGGCTGCTCCGACAAACCGGACAACACCTATGACGAAGAACAGGACAAATACCAGAAGCCAGGCGATCATCAGCCAGACCGCCACCGGTCGGGGGGCGGCTTCACGCAAGAGCGGCATCTCCGTCCTGACCTGCGGGGGTGCGTAGGGGTTGTATTCCATTGGAGATGATCCTGTGGTCTTCTTGCGGCCTGAGGTTTGGCGTTTGGGGATGGCTGGAGTTTAGTGGGGTCACCGAGCCCGTCAGCCGCCAAAATTAACGACCGCCCATGGCGATGACAAGCGCCGCAAGGAAAACGATCACAAACAGGGCAATCAGGGCCCCGACCGCTGCCAGCAAAGGCTTGGACCAGCCACGTCGCGGATAGGCCTTCCCGAATTTCCCCAGGACAAATGCCTGCTGCGACTTGCCAATGGCGTAATACCAGGTGATCAGCAGCGCAAAACCGAACGCTCGTCCAAGTGCGTCCACGCCTTTCGATTCCGGCAAGAAGAATGGAATGATGACAAGAAGCAAGGCACAGACGACGCTTCCAATCATCCAGTTCTTCGATCTCGCGGCTTTTTCCGGCTGCCCGAGCGCCTCCCAGTTGCGCATGTGAAGGTAAGCACCAAAAATCGGGGTAAAGAGCAGGCTCCAGCTGGCGGCGGCATTGGGGTTCCAGAGTGCGGGCGCATGCTCGCCAGTCACCAGTTGGTCGATGTCGGCGACTTGCGCCTGGGGTGGGGCATAAGGGTTTTGTTCAGGCATAGGGATGGTTGTTGTGAAGCCAAGCCTGGGATATTAGGCTATGGTCCCGGGCATCGCCTCCTTCAATCAGAGGAAGCTTACCCAGCGCTGAAGGCAAAATGCCACACATGAACTCTCTATCCGGCATCCGCATCCTCGACCTCTCCCGCGTGCTCGCGGGCCCCTGGTGCACCCAGACCCTGGCCGACCTTGGCGCCGACGTGATCAAGATCGAGCGGCCGGGCACGGGCGACGATACGCGGACCTGGGGGCCGCCTTTCCTGAAGGACACGCAGGGCGCGGACACCGAGGCGGCTTATTACCTGGGCACCAACCGCAACAAGCGCTCGGTGACCTGCGACATTGCCCAGCCCGCCGGCCAGGCGCTGGTGCGGGAGCTGGCGGCGCACTGCGATGTGTTTGTGGAGAACTTCAAGGTCGGCGACATGGCGCGTTATGGGCTGGACTATGCCTCGCTGAAAGCCATCAACCCGCGCCTGGTGTATTGCTCGGTCACGGGCTTTGGCCAGAACGGGCCTTATGCCGACCGCGCGGGTTATGACTATGCGATCCAGGGCATGGGCGGGCTCATGAGTGTGACGGGCGAGCGCGACGACCTGGGCGGCGGGCCACAGAAAGTGGGCGTGGCGGTGGCGGATTTGATGACAGGCATGTATGCGACGGTGGCGATTTTGGCTGCGCTGCGCCATGCCGAGAAAACCGGCGAGGGCCAGCAGGTGGACATGGCGCTGCTGGACACGCAGGTGGCGATGCTGGCCAACCTGGGTGCCAACTACCTGGTCAGCGGCAAGGCGCCGGGTCGGGCGGGCAATGCGCACCAGAACATCGTGCCCTACCAGGTGTTTGAAGTCGCACCGGCCGTTGACGGCAGCAAAGACCATTTGATTTTGGCGGTGGGCAATGACTCGCAGTATGCGAAGTTCTGCGCGGTGGCGAATATCCCAGAGCTGGCGACCAACCCGCTGTTCGCGAAGAACCGCGACCGCGTGCTGAACCGCGGCAAGCTGGTGCCGATATTGGAAGCGGTCATGAAGACGCGCGGCAAGGCCGACTGGCTGGCGGCGCTGGAGGCGGCGAAAGTGCCTTGCGGCGCGATCAACAGCCTGGCTGAGGTGTTTGCCGACCCGCAGATTGAAGCGCGCGGCATGGTGACCGAATGGCATCACCCGGTGAAGGACGACTTGAAGCTGGTCTCCAGCCCGATGCGCCTGAGCGCCACGCCGGTGCGCACCGACCTGCCGCCGCCGCTGCTGGGCCAGCACACCGATGAGGTGCTGCGCGAACTGCTGAACTATTCCGACGCGAAGCTGTCGGAGTTAAAGGGCGGCAAGACAATTTGACGCGGCAAGTCCGCACAAAAACCTGATGCAAATACCTGATTCAAAGAGGTGACGCGATGAAACACAATTTTGTTCTGGTGCACGGTGCCTGGCATGGCGGCTGGTGCTGGCGGCGCGTGGCGCAGGTGCTGCAGCTGGACCACCACAAGGCCTTTGCCGTGACGCTGACGGGCCTCGGTGAGCGGGCGCATTTGCTGTCGCCGGCCATCAACCTTGACACCCACATCAACGACGTGATCAACCTGATCGAGGCCGAGGAGCTGCACGAGGTGACGCTGGCCGTGCATTCCTATGCCGGCATGATAGGAACGGCCGTGGCCGACCGCATGGGCGGGCGCCTCAAGCACCTGGTGTATGTGGATGCCGTGGTGCCGCAGCCGGGCGAAAGCTGGAGCAGCACGCACGACGCGGCCACGCAGCAAAAGCGCATGGCGGGGGCGCAGGCCACGGCCAATTTCAGCTTCCCGCCGCCCGACCCCGAGGTGTTCGGCCTGCAGGGCGCGGACCACGACTGGGTGCAGCGCCGGCAGACGCCGCACCCGGGCAACACCTACCAGGCGCCGCTGGACTTTGACGTGAAGCGCGTGGCGGCCGTGCCGCGCACTTTTGTGAGCTGCACAGCACCGGCGCTGGCGACCATCACGCCCAGCCGGCTGCGCGTGCGCGACCCTGCCTTCTGGGGCGGCGCCTGGCTGCCGAATTCACGGGTGGTGGAGCTGGCCACCGGCCATGACCCCATGGTGACCGAGCCGGCGGCGCTGGCGCACATCCTGCTGGAGTGCGCCGAATGAAGGCAGTGGGCAGGCGCGGTTTTACGGCGGCGCTGGCGGGCAGCCTGGCCTGGCCGCTGCAGGCTCAGGCCAAGGACAGCGCGTTGCCGGTGCCGGCGTCGCTGCCCGCGGCGGCCGGGCTGGCCGCCGCGCGCGGCGAGCCGCTGGTGCTGCTGGTCACCCTGCCCGGCTGCCCTTATTGCGAACTGGTGCGGCGCAATTACCTGCTGCCCGCGCGCAAGGAGACCGGGCTGGAGGCCTGGCAGCTCAACGTCACCGACAGCCACACGCCGCTGACGGGTTTTGACGGCAAGGCCACGACCGCGGCCGCGCAGGCCAAGGCCTGGAAGGCGACTTTCACGCCCACGGTGCTGTTCCTGGGCCCGCAGGGGCAGAAGCTGGCCGAACCGCTGGTGGGCGCGGCGATCCCGGATTTTTACGGAGCCTACCTGGACGAGCGCCTGGTGCTGGCGCGCCGGGCGGTGGTGGCGCTGCGTTAGGGCCTGATAACGCCATGACGGACGCCGGGTCGCTGCAGGCCGCCATCCACGAGGAAGTAGCGCTGCGGGCCTATGATCCAGGCTGGCCCGGCCTGTTCGAGGCGGAGCGCGAACGGCTGCTGTCCCTGTTTGCCGATGGTTTCATCGCCATTGAGCACATAGGCAGCACGGCCGTGCCGGGGCTGGTCGCCAAGCCGGTGATCGACATCCTGGCCGGTGTAGCCTCGATGGCGGCGGCCAGGGCGCTGGTGGGGCCGCTGTGCGCCGAGGGCTACACGGCCTCGGCCGAATTTAATGCCTCGCTGGTCGACCGCCAATGGCTGATGCGCTGGGCCGGCGGGCATCGCACACACCACCTGCATCTGGCGGTGCATGGCGGCGGGCTGTGGGCACAGCGCCTGCGTTTTCGCGATGCGCTGCGGGCGGATGCCGCGCTGGCGGCGCGTTATGCGGTGCTCAAGGCGGAGCTGGCGGCCCGGCACCCGCGTGACCGTGAGGCCTATACCGAAGGCAAGGCCGCGTTTGTGCGTTCGGTGTGTGAAGGCTGAACGCCCGCCCTGCTAGCTACTATTAAGCCGCTGAATCAACCCGCTGGACCTGTACTGGACGCCGGATTCGCGCTTGGCAAATGCGGCTTCGGTGGTAAATTCAAAGCGTTCAAGCAGGAGAGCGCTGCCCCCAAAGGGCGGCCACCGAAGGCGCAAACTTCCATAATCGCTCAGGTCCCGTACTGCCCGGAAACACACAGCCGTCTGGAGAGACGCCGCATGCAAGGTGCGGCGCACCGAAGGAGCAAAGCCGTTGCGAAAGCAGCGGCTGAATCTCTCAGGTACCAAGGACAGTGGAAGCGGCCGCAAGCCTGCGATGGCCTGGCGGTTGCCATGACTCTCTTTTGACTCAAGCCCCCCTCAAGGCATTGCACTTGCGCAACTGCCATTTCTGCTTGAAAAAAGGAATTGCCATGAAAGTCATGGTTTTGGGTGCGGGTGTCACGGGGGTCACGACGGCCTGGTATCTGGCGCAGCGCGGGCATGAGGTCACGGTGGTTGAGCGGCGCGGCGCGGCCGCGATGGAAACCAGCTTTGCCAACGGCGGGCAGATTTCCGTAAGCCACGCGGAGCCCTGGGCCAACCCGGGTGCGCCGCTCAAGGTGCTGCAGTGGCTGGCGCGGGAAGACGCGCCGCTGCTGTTCCGGCTGCGGGCCGATGTGAACCAGTGGCTGTGGGGCCTGGAGTTTTTGCGCAACTGCACGCCGGCGCGCACCGCGCAAAACATCCGGCAGATCGTGAACCTGGGCATGTACAGCCGGGGCGCGCTGCAAAAACTGCGCGCCGAACTGGGCCTGCAGTACGACGCGAAGACCCAAGGCATCCTGCATTTCTATACGAGCCAGGCCGAGTACGACGCGGCGCAGGAGCCGGCGCGCATCATGCGCGAGCACGGCTGTGAACTTGACATGAAAACCGCCGACGAATGTGTGGCGATTGAGCCCGCGCTGGCGCAGTGCCGCGCCAGCATTGTGGGCGGCAGCATGACGCCCAGCGACGAGTCGGGCGACGCCCAGGCTTTTACCGCCGCGCTGGCCGCGCGCTGCGAGCAGGCAGGCGTGAAGTTTCTCTACAACACCAACATCCTGGACGTGCTGGCCAGCGGCGGGCAACTGGACGGCGTGCTGGTCGCCGGGGGCCACGGCGAGGCGGGCGGGCGCGTCGAGATGCTGAAGGCCGACGCCTATGTGATGTGCCTGGGCGCTTTCAGCGCGCCGTGGGCGAAGCGGCTGGGAAAGAGCCTGCGCATCTACCCGGCCAAGGGTTATTCGGTGACGCTGCCGGTGATCAACGAGGCGGCTTCCTACCAGGTGAGCCTGACGGACGACGAGTACAAGCTGGTGTTCTCGCGCTTCGGCAATCGCCTGCGCATCGCGGGCACGGCGGAACTCAATGGCTACAACACCGAGCTGAACCTGGTGCGCTGCAACGCCATCGTGCGCCGCGTAAAGCAGCTCTTCCCGGAGATGACGGACGGCGAAGGCGCGCAGTTCTGGACCGGGCTGCGGCCGGCGACGCCCAGCAACGTACCTTACATCGGCAAGAGCAAAACCTCCAATCTCTTCCTCAACACGGGCCACGGCACGCTGGGCTGGACGCATGCCTGCGGCTCGGGCGCGGCGATTGCCGACATCGTGAGCGGGCGTATGCCTGAGGTGGACTTTGCTTTTACCGGCATGCAATCGCCGGGCCGCCCTATGGCCCTGCCGGGCATGGCGAAGGCCTGAGGGCGGGCGCCCATGCAGCGTTTGAACGGACACGGTAATATCGCCCTCCGTTCATTCGCCACCTGTCGCCATGACCTCACCCGCCACCACGCCTCCCGACGGTCTTCCCGCCTACCGCCTCCTCACGGGCCCGGATGACGCGAGTTTCTGCCACCGGGTCAGTGAGATGCTGGCGCTGGGTTATGCACTTTACGGCTCGCCGGCGGCGACCTTCAATGGCGAAAGGGTGATCGTGGCGCAGGCGCTGCTGTGGCCTTCGGTTCGGAGCGACAAACCATGAGCGCTCCCTTGAATACCGCTACCCTGCAGGCGATGGCGGACTTCCCGAACCAGCTCGAGCAGTTTTACGCGGCCATTCCCGAAAGCCACAGCGACTGGACGCCTTCGTCGTGGGAGGGCATCCCGAGCGAGACTTTTTCGGCGCTGGGCCAGGTCTGCCATGTCAGGGACATCGAGATCGACGGCTACCATGTGCGGCTCCAGCGCACGCTTACCGAGACGAACCCGGTGCTGGCATCGCTGGATGGCTATGAGCTTGAGAAGGAGCGCCATTACGCAGCAGCCGACGCGCGGGAAGCCCTGGCGGCGTTCCGGGCGGCCCGCCTCAAAACGATGGCGATGCTGTCGGCTGTCACGCCGCTGCAGCTGGACCGCAGGGCGGAATTCGAAGGCTACGGCGCGCTGACCTTGCGCAGCCTGGTGCACTACCTGTGCAGCCACGACCAGCAGCACCTGGCCGGCCTGCAGTGGCTGCTCGGCAAGATTGACGCGTCCCGCGCGGCGAGCGCCGGGCGAAATTTGTAACACCGGCCCTATCAGGAAAAGGGCTTTTCGCGCTACCTTGGTGCGCCCTTTTTCGGCGAAAAAACCACGGATCGCCCGGGGTATTCCCGCTTTATGTCCCTTCAGCGTCAGTCGGCTTGTAAGTAAAAGTTAACTTGGGCGCACACTGCTTGTACGGCTTCGTGGCCGTGCTGTCCGCGGTTGCGGTTCAAGCAATAACTTTTGGGATGAACGACATGATGACGGTTTATTGGCGTAATGCGGCGGTGCTGGCAGGCACAGCCCTGGCTCTGGGTTCCACCGTGGCGCAGACCGAGAACCCGCGCCCCCCCAAAACAAAAGCTGCCGCCGCGCCGGCAGCCGAAAAGTTTTCAGGCCCGCGCGAAAAAATGGTGGTGGCCATGCCCAAAACCTACGGCAAGACCGAAACCATGGCCTTGTGGGGCGACTACTTCAGCCACCTGTCGCGCTGCGCCAATGTGGAGCTGCAGAACGCCCAGGGCGATTCGCTGGAGCGCACCAGCAACGTGGACATCCTGGGCGAGAAGGAGCTGATCGAGGCCCTTTCGACCGGCAAGGCCCAGATCGGGCAAGTGAACCCCGGCCTGGCCGCGCAGATGGTGACCGCCGGGCAGGCTGCGCCCTTCGCGGTGCCGGGCAACAAGGCGACGGGCCAGCGCAATTCCTACAAGCTGATCCTGATCACGCGCATCGACAGCCCGTACCGGGAACCCAAGGACCTGGTGGGCAAAAAGATCGCGCACACCACGCCGACCTCCAATTCGGGCAACCTGGCGCCGCGCGCGCTGTTCCCGGCCCTGGGCCTGACGCCGGACAAGGACTACGAAGTGGTTTTCTCCAACGGCCATGAGCGCTCGGTGACGGGCGTGATGCACGGCTTCTACCCCGCCGCGGCGGTGGCCAGCGATTTGTACCAGCGCATGGTCGTGAAGGGCGACGTCAAGGGATCGAGCATACGCACGATCTGGGAAAGCCCGCCTTTCATGACGGAAACCTGGACCATGAACAAAGAGGTGTCGCCGGAGCTGCAAGCCCGGGTCAAGAAGTGCTCGTTCAGCTACAGCTTCTCGCCCACGCTGAAGAAGCAGCTGCCCGGCAACGACACTTTCTTGCCGATCAATTTCGACCGCGACTTCGCGACGGTGATGCAGGTCTACCGCTCCACTCAAAAGAAGTAAAAGGCCCCCACGGTCGCTCACTTCGTGTAGCTCCCTGCCCCCCGAGGGGGCCGCTGCGCCTGCGGCCCGGCAAAGCCGGTTCCGCGGCCCCTGCTGGGTTAAAGAGCCCACCTTAACCGTCGCGCCCAGTTCCGCACCAGTTGGGGCCGCGGGACTGGCTTTGCCAGACCGCAGGCGCCGTCCCCTTGAGGGGAGAACAAGCTACACGCAGTGAGCTTGGACAGGGGTGTACCAATTACATGAGCCTGGACGGGGGTGTACCAATGTTTAGCTCAGGATTTCTTTTACGGCGAGTTTGCTTTTGCCGCTCAGGCGCATGGCCTGCAGTGCCGTACGCGTGGTGGCCGGCAAAGCCAGGCCCTGCGCCAGCTTAAGTTCCAGCAACAGCTCCAGTAGTGGCGACAGGTCTTTGCGCGGTGCGTCGGGCTGCACCTCTGCCATGGCGCACAGCAGCGCGAACACGGCGGCGGGCATGGCGGCCTGGGCCTGCGCGGCGGCTGCCAGACTCTTTCCCAGACGCGGGCCTTTGACCAGCGGCGCGGCCCACAAGCGCGCCAAAGTCTTGCCCATGGCCGTCACGTTCAGACGCCCGTCTTGCACGCTGCGCGCCAACGCGTCTACCGCCAGCGCCGTCTGTCCCGGCTCTTTGCCGGCCAGGCCCACAGCCAGCAGCAGGCATGCCATCGGCGTCATGGGCGTGGTGGGCTGCAGCAGTACGTCCAGGTAGGCGCGGTTTTGCCACTCCGCTTCCCACCAATCCATATTGTTGCCCAAGGCACGTGCGCCTTCCGCAAAGAATGGTTCCAGGTTGGCGGGCTGCAGGCTGGCGGCAAAGCGAATGGTCGATGCGTCGAGTTCGGTTTGCCAGCGCTCGTGCGTCAGGTGTTTGGCACACAGGGCAATACCGTAGTGGTGCTGATCTGCCGGCCGCAGCTCGGGCATACAGGTGACATACAGGGTGTGGAACACGTAGCCGGCTTCGCTGGGCTCACTGCTGCTGACATGCCAGTCCAGTTGCGCGGCGGCGGGGCCATTGGGTCCCACGCTGCCGAACGCTGCGAGCGTGAGCGCATCGTCCGTGCCGGGCGAGCGTGTGCGGGCGGCGGCCACGAACAACGTTTGCGCAACGGCATCATGCGGCACGATCACTGTGTCCCCCAGCGCATAGCGCAGGGCTTGCACCACAGGCTGATCCTTCAGCGAACGCGCCTGTTGCAACGCTTCGCGGGCGGCGTCCGGGTCCATGCTGGCGGGCACCAGGCGCATCAATGCAAACACCGGCTCGGACAGAGGCAAGGCCGTGCCCGCCTGCTGGCAGGCCGCGAGGCGTGCCACCAGCTGCCTGGGGTCTATGAAGCCCCCACGGTGTGTGGGTGCTGAAAGAGGTGCCAGGCCCAGGCCGGCAGCCGCTTGCGCCATCAGGCTGAGCGTGCGCTGGGCAATGAAGCGATGTGTGCCGGCCTTGAGGCCAGACTCGGCCGCCCCCGCCGAGGCCATTGGCTCTGTGGCAATGGCCTCGCCGCCCAATGCGCAGGCCATGAGCTGGGCCAGCGCAAAGCCCAGTGGCTTGTTATCCCATTCCAGGCGCCTGGCGCGCTTCTTCAAAGCCAGGAACGCAGCCTGGTCTGCTGCGGGTATCGGGGCCAGGCGCACCAACGCTTCCGCCACGCGCTCCCACTCGTCCACATCGGCCGGGTTTTCCAGCGCGTAGGCCAGGCGCTCGACCAGGTCGGCCACGTGTAACAGGGGTTGCAATGCGCGGCTGGCATCAAGCGGCGAGAGCCTGGCAGGCGCCGAAGGCAATGAAGGGGCGGATAAACCGTCGCCTGCCGGTGCGCTCGTGGTTGTCGTGACAGCGGCTCCCGCACTGCCCACCAGCTTGCCCAGCGCGGCCTGGTTGACGGCCGCCACAAACGGCAGGTAGCCTCGCGCCACTTCCTGGCCTGCAGCGTCCAGTCCCCAGTTTTGCAAACAAGCGATGGTCTTTTTTTGCACGTCCGGCGCCGTGTGAGCCAGGGCGTGCGCGGCCATGGCGCTGATGCTCGCGGCACGCGCGGGCGTGTTCTTCACCACCTGGCCCAACAGCTCCAGCCCCGACAGCACGCGGCCCTTGATTGCGGAGGTCACCACGGGCTGCAGGGCCTCACAAACCTGCGCGTCGTCTATATGGCCGTCCTTGTACAAGCGTGGAAGGGCATCCATGGCCAGGCCCACGGTGGGCGCAATGCGGCTATGGCACAGCGCCAGGTAGCGAGGGGCAAAGACGGCCATTTCGTCCACGGTGGGGGCGAGGCTCTCGTGGAAGCGCGAGAACCAGCCGGACTTGAACTGCGGCCAGTCGCAGGCCAGGGCGCCCAAGGTTTTATCCAGTAACTGGGTCCGTGTATAGACGCCGCGTTCGCACAGGGTCAGGAAGGTCTGGGTCCAGGTCAACAGCGGGTCGTGGCAATATTTTTCAACGGCTGCAAAGCTGCCATCCGATGTGCCCTCATGGTCAAACAATTGCAGCAGATACGGGGCCAAGCCCGGGTCTGCGTCCACATGCTTGAGGACAATGTTGGACTCGGCCCGCAAGTCCCCAAAAAAGAGCGCTTGCACGTACTCATCGGTTTGCGGCCGCTCGATCAGCCCGGCGACGATGGCGCGGTGAACATGGCGCCGGTAGTGCCAGTTGTGCTCGCCGCGCAGTTGCTTCTCAATGGGCTGGCTTGACGGCGCGGGCTTGTAGCGTCGCCTGAAGGCCGCAATGTCCTGCACGCCGATGTGCATCCAGTAGTCTGCCGGTGGATGCTCGGAGGAGCACAGGAAACGGGCCAGGTCAATGGCGCGAAACAAGCGGTTGGCCTGATGCTTGTCCAAGGCCTTGAGCATGCGCCAGCGCGCGTGCACCAGCCGCTCCACCACCCGCAGGTTGACGGCACGTTCGGCGGGGTCCATGGCATCGATCAGGTCCATCACTCCGGTGATGTCGCCGGCCAATATGCGAACTTCGAGCGGCGAATCGCGGGCGGGCTGTGGATCAGTTTCTGGCATCGTTCTGTGGGGACTCGGAAGGGTTCAAGTTCAGCGCGGCCTGCGCGGCCAACACGTGTTTGCACGGGCCGCGTTCACCCTGGTGCCTGGCGAACCAGGGACAGGTGCAGCGCATCAGGCCGTCCACCTCTCGCACGCGGTAGCTCACGTCGGCGCTGCGCACAAGAGCTTCCAGCGGTGCGGCGGACACCAGATGCACCGCCCCCTCACGCAGGAGCGCGCGGGCGTCGGCCAAGCGGGGTGACATGTCTTCCAGGAGGCTCAAGTCAAAGGGCAACACCCGGTGAAAGTAGGCACTGTGCGCCAGGTCAAACCCAACCAGGCCTGCCACGCCCAGCACTTGCAAGGCGTTGTCCACATCGGACACCGGCCATTGCAATTGCTCGGCCAGTGCGCCCGGACGCAAGGCATCTTGCCAGTTGAGTTGCGCACGCACTGCGGAGACGGGACGGCGCTCATCCGCCAGCGCGAGCGCGTGCAGCGCCTGGCCCTCCCCCGAGAACCCTCGCCAGACCTCGGCGCTGAGCACCAGCGTCAGCCGCATGTTTCCAAAGTCCAGGCACCAGGCGTTGGCCTGCTGTTGGGCGTCGGCGTACAAAGTCAAGGTTTTGGCCTTGGGTAACAGGCTTTCCAGCACACGCAAGCGGGTGCTGTCGGTAAAGCGCACACCGGCGCCACCACCCTGCGTGGTGGTTCGCAAGCCTTGCGGGCCGGCCGTCACCCAGAGCGGTGTCTTACTGGTGGAGGCTTTGGGCAGGCCGCGCAAAAAACGCAAGGCAGGGATGGCGTCCACTTCAAACACCTTGTGCATGGCGGCCTGATATGCCTGCACGGCCACCATGCTGCGCAACCAGCGCAGGGGCAGCTCCACTTTTTTCTCCGTCACCGAGGCGCCCGCCGTGCGCAGCGCGAACTCGGTGCTGCCGACCGACAGCGCCAAGCCATCGGCATCCCGTACCTTGGCCAGCGCGGCGCGCATGGGAGCGTTGAAGTCGATATTGGTCGTTCCCCTGCCGACGACGTCTCCTGCATAGGCCTGCGGCTCCAGGTCCACCCGTATGTAAGTGCTGCAACAGGCCGAGAAACCTTCCAGGCGCAACATGCCGCCGCCGGATGTGACCACGGGATCGGCCAGCGCAATCGCCAGGCCCACGCTGTTGGCCGGCGTGAAAAAGCGTGAGCCCACCAGCAGGTGCACAGCGCTGAGCAACTGCGCGGCCAGTTGGGGCTGGTGCAGCACGCCGTCAAAGAAATGAGGGTGGGGGCTTGTGCCAGGGGACGAGGTGGCCAGCCTGATGTGCGCCCCCCTGGAAAAGTCCAGTGACGAAGGTTCGGCGTAGCGGTAGGTATGGGCGAAGTGGGCCATGGAGAGGAATGGTAATGTCATATCCAAGTGGGAGCCGCGGGACTGGCTTTGCCAGACCGCAGGCGCCGCCCCCTTGAGGGGGGAACAGGCTACACGTCAGTGAGCCTGGACGGGGGTGGGTCTATGGTCAGCAGCGGGTGCACCGTGCCCCACAGGCTTTCGTCGAGCACGCGCTGCAAGGTGCGCAGCAGCTGGTTGTTGGAGGTGTAGGCCTTCACCAGCACGGCTTCGACGCGCTGGGTTTCCGTGGCGACCTCGTCGCTCGCGGAAAACACCACCACCGGCGGCGCGGGGTTCAGCGCTTCTATCGTGTCCAGCAGCTCCCAGCCCGAACCGTCTTTCAAGGTCAGGTCCAGCAGCACCAGGTCGTAGTGATGCTTGCCGAGCTGTTCGCGCGCCTCCTGCAGGCTGCCGGCAAATTCAAAGGTCGCGAAGTCCTGGGCGATGGTGGCGGCGATGCGCTGGATGTCCAGGTCGTCCTCGACATGCAGGATGCGCGGCCGGCCTTCGGCCATGTTGGCAATGGCGCGCTGCAGGCTCAGGATCAGCTTGTTTTCGTCGATGGGCTTTTCAAGCCAGGTCGACACCGCGAGCGGCTGGTTGTTGAATTCGAGTTCGCCGGCTTCGGCGTTGGCCGACACCACCACGATGGGCAATTCCCGCGTGCGCTCTTCGAGGCGCAGCGCGCGGATCAGGCTGATGCCGTCCAGGTCCGGCAGGCCCAGGTCGACCGTCATGGCGGCATAAGGCCGTTTCACCACCTGCTCCATGGCCTGCGCGGCGCGGTAGACCATGTCCGAATCGAATCCGCCCTTGTCGAGCATCAGGTTGATCAGGTGGGCGATGTCGGGGTCGTCCTCGCAGACCAAGATCAAGGGCCTGGGCGGCCCGCTGGGCTTGCTTCTGTTGACATCGATGCTGGCTTCCTCCACCCGTGGCGCAAGCGCTTCGGGCAGCTCAAAATAGAAAACGGTTCCCACGCCGGTTTGCGAGGTGAAGCCCACGCTGCCGTTCATGCGCTCGACAATGGCGCGCGAGATGTTCAGGCCCAGGCCGGTGCCGCCCTTTTGCCGGGTGTCCGAGGTGTCGGCCTGTGAGAACTTCTGGAAGATGCGTTTTCGGAACTCTTCGGGAATGCCGGGGCCRCTGTCGGCGACCTCGACCCGGATCCGCCCGCCGCTGCGCAGCAGCCTGACGTACACACAGGATTCCGCCGGTGCGAACTTCACGGCATTGGAGATCAGGTTGGTGAGGGCCTGGGTCAACCGGTCGCTGTCGACGCTGACCTTCACCGCATCGGCCTGGACGTCCAGGGCCAGCTTGACGTTGTGCTGGCCCGCAAAGCCTTCATTGGCCGTCAGGATCTGGGCCAGCAGGGGCTGCAGTTCCACGATCTGCAGGTCGAAGCGCATCTTGCCGGACTCGATTTTTTCGCTGTCCAGGATGTCGTTGATCAGCCGGATGAGCCGCTCGCAATTGCTGGTGGCGATGCCGACGAGGTTCTTGGCCATGGGCGGCAGCTCCCCGGCCACGCCGCCGACGATCAGGCCCAGCGAGCCGCGTATGGAGGTCAAAGGCGTGCGCAGCTCATGGCTGACGGTGGAGACGAACTCGCTCTTCATGCGGTCTATGCGCTTGAGTTCGGTCACATCGGTGCCCAGCGAATAAAAACCGAGCACCTTTCCCTCATCCTCGCCTTCGCCGTAGCGCGGAAAGTACTGCATGACGTAGTCGCGTTGCTTGCCGTCGGCGCTTTCCTGGGTGCGGTCATACTGCGCCGCGTAGCCGTCCAGGGCCTCCTCGATCTTGCCGCGCTCCTTTTCGTAGAGCTCGCGGCCCATCATCTCGCGCATGGTCTTGCCATGGATCTGGTCGCGCTTCAGGCCGAAGCGTTCCTCATAAGCAAGGTTGTAGAACTGGAAGCGCTGTTCGGCGTCGATATAGGCGATCAGGGCTGGCACGGTGTCTGTGATCTGGTGCAGCTGCGTTTCACTGGCGTTCAGCGCGATGGTGCGCTCCTGCACGCGCTGCTCCAGGGTCTCATTGGCGCCCTGGAGTTCCTGGTTGACGCGCTGAATGGTGGAGTGGCTGCTGAGGAGGTCGACCGCCGCGTAGAGGAGCAGCGCCACCAGCACCGCTGAAAAAATCAGCAGGTAGCGGCCGTAACGCTCGCCTTCCGCCCCGGCCTGTTGCTGCTCGGCCGTCAAGGCATCGCTGGCCTCATCGAGCAGTTTTCCGGTCGGTGCCGCGGCAATGCCCACGAGGAGTTCATTGACTGTTTTCTGCTCGCGCAAAATGGTCTGGATGTGCGCGCTGAAGATGCCCAGCCTGTCCCTGATGCCCGGCGGAAAAAGATGCAGGCCGCCCTCCAGCCGGCTTAGCTCGTCCCGTATCTCCGCGCCCCTGTCGCCGGTCGGGCTTTGGCTGTACAGCATGCTCGCGAGCAAAAGCCTGTTCACGCCCGCCGAGATCTGCAGAAACGCCGGCTGTGCGGCGCCGCGGCCCGGCACTAGCGACTGCTTGACGTCTTCCGCCGCGGTGGGAAGAAAGGCCAGCGAGTTGCGCAGCACCGAGTTGTTGGATTTGAATTGCTCGATCAGGACGGCCTTGTCCTGGACGGCGCGTTGCAGCGCCGCCAGCTTGGCGGCCTGCGCAGGGGCATCGTGCTTGTGGGTTTCCGCTTCCGACCGGAGCTGTTCCATGAGCCGGGCCATCTCGCCCTGGTTGTCGGTCAGTGCATCGTAGTGAGTGTTGATGCCTATCCTGGACTTCAGCACGTCCAGCTCCCATTGCGCGTCGAGCTGCTTCAGGTGGCGCAGCACGGCGATATCCTCAAAGTAATGCGACTCGTCGAAGCTCTGGGTTTTGGCGTAAAGAAACACCAGGATGGACAGCAGCACGGCAGTGACCGCCGCCATCGGCAGCCAAGCCAGTCGATTCGGTTTTTTCACGGTTTGACGTCCAGTTCACCGGTGAGGGTGTTGAGGAAACGGATGATGGCCTCCTTGTCCTCTTTGGAGGCGACGCGGCCGAGCTGGTAGCGAAACATGATGTCGACGGCATCGTCCAGGGTTTTCGCCGAGGCATCATGGAAGTAAGGCGCGGTGAGCGCGATGTTGCGCAGGCTGGGCACCTTGAAGACGTACTTGTCGCTTTCGACCTTGGTGACCAGGTAGCGGCCGAGATCGGCTTCCGTGGGATTGCCGCGCTTGGCGAAGTAGTCGCCCATGACGCCGAATTTCTGGAACATGTTGCCGCCCACGTTGACGCCCTGGTGGCAGGCGACACATCCGTACTGCTTGAACTTCGCATAGCCGGCTTTCTCGGGCGCGGAGATCGCATTGGGGTCGCCGCGCAGGTATTTATCAAAGCGCGAGTTGGGCGTGATCAGGGTCCGCTCGAAAGTGGCGATGGCATTCTGGATGTTCACCTTGGTGACGCCGTCTTTGTACGCGGCGGCGAATGCGCTCTTGTATTTGGGATCCTGCGACACCTTCTGGACCACCTCTTCCCACTTCGAGCCCATCTCGACCGGGTTCTGCATGACATGGTCGGCTTGCGCTTCCAGCGACTCGGCGCGGCCGTTCCAGAACTGCTTGAAATTGAGCGCGGCGTTGAGCACCGTGGGGGCGTTGACGCTGGTGAGCCCGCCGTTGAGCCCCACCGAACGATCACGCCCGTCACCGCCGCCCTTGCTGATGTCGTGGCAGCTGGCGCAGGACACGCGGCCATTACCGGAGAGGCGGGTATCGCGAAACAGCTGCCGCCCGATTTCGGCGCGGGCCGGGTCCTGCTTCAGCGTCAGCGGGACCGGCTGTATGGGCTCATCGAGCAAAGGTGCCGCAGTGGCGGCGTGGGATGCGCAGAGCACCGCGGCCGCCAGCAGAAGTCCCGCCAGGCCGGAAGCCCTTGCGGCCCCGCGCGACGTCGCCTGCGCTGCCGCGTGCGCGCTTGCCTTCTGAAGCGGCGCCCATGGCCCGCCGCGATAGCCGCGCGCCAACATCCCTGTTGTTGTTTTCACGGCTGCTGTCCTCCTGATCGTTGCTGCAACCAGCCAACATCAGATCACGTTTATCAGCCGCGCCCCTTAAGGCATTTCCCGTGTGGGCATATTTACCAACACTATGTAAGTAAATGCTTCGTTTTCATCTCAAAGAAAACGCAGGCCCAGCGCTGCCCCGCGCCCAACTTAGAACTTTTTATTTCATCGAGCCAAAGACTTTTTTGAGAATCGCACTGCCGGTGCCAACAGGGTCCTGGCGAATCTTCTTTTCTTCCTCGCCGATGATGAGGTAGAGGCCGTCCAGCGATTTGCCGGTGACGTATTGCTGGATGTTGGCGTCTTCTTTTTTGACCAGGCCGAAACCGGCGGCCTTGCCGGCGAATTCGTTGTATTTGTTGGCCAGCCCGACTTTTTCGGTTGCCTTGGTCACCACGGGCAGGAATTTCACGCCCAGTGGCGTGCGGGTTTTTTCAGCGAAGAAAGTGGTGACCGAGGTCTCGCCGCCGGTCAGGATGTTCTTGGCGTCGTTCACGTTCATGGTGCGCACCGCGTTGACGAGCAGGTCCTTGCCCATGGGCACGGCTGCCTCGGCGGCGCGGTTGATGGAAGTGACCAGCTCGTCGATGCGTTTGCCCTGGCCGAAGTTTTTCAGCAGTTTCGACGCGTCTTCGAGGTAACCGGGCAAAGGAATGCGAACTTTTGGGTTTCCGAGGAATCCATCCGTCTTGCCCAGCAGGGCGACGGCCGCGATGGCGCCCTTTTCGAGGGCGGTTTTGAGGCCGGCGCTGGCATCGGCGTTGCTGATGCCGGACAGGTCTCCCAGCGACAGCGCGTGGGCCTGGTGGTAGGTGGCCAATATCAGTGCGCCCAACGCGCTGACGCCGGCCTGGTTAAAATTGCGACGTTGCATGATGAGGTCTCCCATGAAATTGACATCCAGCCGGACAGTATGCCGCATGGCGCTGGCCGGCGTTTTGGCGCTGGCGGCGCTCGCCAGCCTGCCCGGGTGCACTGGTACGCAGGCAGCGCCTGAATCGACCTTCGTGCTGCTGGACGGCAGCAAAAAAACCACAGCCGACCTGAAAGGCAAGGTCACCCTCGTCAATTTCTGGGCCACCAGCTGCGTGACTTGCGTGGCGGAGATGCCCAAGGTCATTTCCACCTACAACAAATACAAAAGCCAGGGCTACGACACCCTGGCCGTGGCCATGAGCTACGACCCGCCCAGCTACGTCGTCAACTACACCGAAACACGCAAACTGCCCTTCAAGGTGGCCATCGACAACACTGGCGCGGTAGCCAAGGCCTGGGGCGACGTGCAGCTCACGCCCACGACCTACCTGGTCAACAAGCGCGGCGAGATCGTCAAACAGTATGTGGGGGAGCCGGACTTCGCGGCCTTGCATCAGCTGATCGAAAAGCTGCTGGCCGAGACCTGAAGCGTTTTGCCTCCCCCAAAAGAAAAGCCGGTTCAGACGAACCGGCTTTTTTGTTGCTCACCGCCGTGCGGTTGTCCTATCTTTTCAAGCAGGGGCCGCGGGACTGGCTTTGCCAGACCGCAGGCGCAGCGGCCCCCTCGGGGGGCAGCGCATTACACGAAGTGAAAAGCGTGGGGGCTTTTTTTACTGGGCGCGGAAAGAATCGTGGCAAGCCTTGCAGGTGCCGGCGGTCGAAGCGAATGCCGTCTTCAAGGTGTCGAGGTTGCCGGTTTTGGCGGCGGCGGCCAGCTTGGCGGTTTCGGCGACCAGCTTTTCATGGCCTTCCTTGAACTTGGCCTGCTCGGTCCAGATCTCTGGCTTGGCCTTGGTGTTGCCGCCCTTGTCGGTTCCTGGCGCGAAGCCGGCCCACGGGAGCTTGGCCATGTCAGCCACGATGTCGGCATTTTCGGCGGCGACTTTGGCGTCAAAAGGGACACGGCCGTTGGCCATGGCACCGACCCGGCCGAAATGCTGGCTCATGACAAACAGCGCGCTCTGGCGGTATTTGATGGCGTCTTCGGGTTTGGCAAACTGCGCGGAGGCCGGAGCGGCGATAGCCACCAGGGTGGCGGCCGCTGCGATGCAGGCGAAAAGTTTCATGGTTTTCCTCGTGAGGTTTTTTTAGGATATGGTCGGTGACACGCATGGCAACGCGCTGGGCTTGTTGCCATGTGGCTGAGTTTAGCCAGACCTGATAAGTTCCGCAGGAACTTATGCACTACGGGAAAGCACCAAGAGTCGAGCGAGGCGGCCGGAGACAAGCCCGGCATAGAACAACCCACATGAACGAGGAGTGAGCGTGTACACCAACAAGAATTTGCACAAGGTGCGTGTGTGGGACCTGCCCACGCGGTTTTTCCATTGGGCGCTGGTGGCCTGCGTGATCGGCCTTGCCGTCACCGGCACCGTGGGCGGCAATGCCATGGTCTGGCACTTCCGTTTTGGCTACACGGTGCTGGCCTTGCTGCTGTTTCGCATCGTCTGGGGCCTGGTGGGCGGGCGCTGGTCGCGTTTTGGCGCGTTCATCTATGCGCCGCAGAGCGTCATCAACTMTCTCAAGGGCCAGGGCAAGCCGGAACACGGCGTGGGGCACAGCCCGATAGGCGCCGGGTCGGTGTTCGCGATGCTGGGTTTCCTGGTGGCACAGGTCGGCACGGGGCTGCTCAGTGACGACGAGATCGCATTCGCCGGGCCGCTGACGCGCTTTGTCTCCAACGCCACCGTCAGCCTGACGACCAACTATCACAAGAACATCGGCAAATGGGTGCTGCTGGCGCTGGTACTGCTGCACATCGCGGCCATCGTCTACTACCTGAGCCGCAAGCACAACCTCGTGGGCGCCATGCTTCACGGCGACAAGGAACTGGTGGTGCAAGCGCCACCCTCGCGGGACGACACGGTGTCGCGCGTGGCTGCGGCGCTGATCCTGGCGATTTGCGGCGGCGTGGCCTACTGGGTTTCCACCCTGGCGGCGCCGGCGTTCTGAGGCCGTCTGCCCATTGCGGCGGACCGGACGCCGCGGCTGATGGCACTGGCAAACCACGTTAAACTGGTTGCCGACTTTTCATCGCCGATCCGTGCAACGCCCTTCCATCCAGTTCATCACGCCCGACACGCCGGAGCAGCTGGCCGCGACGCGGCTGGTCTTTCGCGAGTATGCGGAGCAGCTGGGCGTGGACCTGTGTTTCCAGAACTTCGAGGCTGAACTGGCCGAGCTGCCCGGTGAATACGATGAACCCGAAGGCACGCTGCTGCTGGCGCTGGTGGACGGCGAAGTCGCCGGTTGCTGCGCATTGCGCGCGCTGGACTCGGTCGATTATCCGAACGCCGGCGAGATGAAGCGCCTCTATGTGCGCAAACCCTTTCGCCGCTTCGGCCTGGGCCGCCAGCTCGCGGAGGCCATCCTGGACGCGGCGCGCGTGGCGGGTTACCACTCGGTGCTGCTGGACACGCTGGACGACATGGAATCGGCGCGTGCGCTGTACGCGGAACTCGGCTTTGCCGAGATCCCGCCCTACTATCACAACCCCATCGCGGGGGCGCATTACCTCAAGGTGGATTTGTAACTTCCCAAAGCGGAAACGAAAAAGCCACCGGGCTCGCGCGCGGTGGCTTTTTTCGTGGCGAAGAATCCGCCCTCAGCCCTTGGCTTGTGCCAGCAGCGTGGCCGCATCGCTGACTTCAAACTTGCCGGGGCCTTCTACATTGAGGCTGGCGACCTTGCCGTCCTTGACCAGCATGGAGTAACGGTTGCTGCGCAGGCCCATGCCGCGCGCCGTCAGGTCCAGTGTCAGGCCGGCGGCTTTCGCGAAATCCGCGCTGCCGTCGGCCAGCATGCGCACCTTGTCGCCGGTCTTCTGGTCGCGCGCCCAGGCGCCCATGACAAAAGCGTCGTTGACGCTGAGGCACCAGATCTCGTCGACACCCGCGGCCTTGAACTCGGCGAATTTTTCGAGGTAGCCGGGCACATGCTTGGCCGAGCAGGTGGGCGTGAACGCACCGGGCAAGGCAAACAGGGCAATGGTCTTGCCGGCAGCGGCCTTGGCCACGTCGACCGGGTTCGGGCCGATGCTGCAGCCATTGCCTTCGACTTCGGAAAATTCCATCAGGGTGGTGGCCGGAAGGGTGTCGCCTACTTTGATCATGGTGTGCTCCTCAAAAATAATGGGTGGGTTGAAAATCAACCCCCGCAGTGTAGTGCGGAGGCGGCTAGCGTGCGCTCACTGTGCAAAAACCGCGGAAGGCTTGAAGGTCATGCCCAGCCGGTACACAGTTGGGCAAACGCCGGCACAAACAAAAACGGCCCACCGAGGTGAGCCGTTTTTAAAGAGTGACTTGACGCCAGCCCCCAGGTAACCTGGGACTTAAACGATCACAGCCTTTTCAACCAGACGGGTCACAACCCAGTTCTTGGTCTTGGAGATCGGGCGGCTCTCGGTGATCTCGATCACGTCACCCGTGTGGTACTCGCCTTTTTCATCATGGGCGTGGTACTTGCTGGACAGGGACACGATCTTGCCGTAGAGCTCGTGCTTCACACGGCGCTCGACCAGAACCGTCACGGTCTTGGCGCGCTTGTCGCTCACCACCTTGCCRATCAAGGTGCGCTTGAGGGATTTTTTAGCTTCCGTCATTTTTTGGCTCCTTGCTTGACGATGGTTTCGGCCAGGATAGTCTTGGCACGAGCGATGCTGCGACGCGTGGAACGCAGCGTGGAAGTGTTGGTCAGTTGCTGCGTGGCTTTTTGCATGCGCAGGCCAAAGTGGGCTTTTTGCAGCTCTTTGACTTCGGTTTTCAGGCCGGCAACGTCTTTTTGGCGCAGTTCAGTAGATTTGGTCATTGTCATTTCCCCTTACTGGCCGATCATGCGGCTGACGAAGGTGGTGCGCAGCGGCAGCTTGGCGGATGCCAGGCGGAACGCTTCGCGGGCCAGCTCTTCAGGCACACCGACGATTTCAAAGACGATCTTGCCGGGCTGGATTTCAGCCACGTAGTACTCTGGATTACCTTTACCGTTACCCATACGCACTTCAGCAGGTTTTTGGGAAATCGGCTTGTCCGGGAAGACACGGATCCAGATACGGCCGCCACGTTTGACGTGACGGGAAATCGCACGGCGTGCGGCTTCAATTTGACGAGCAGTCAGGCGACCACGGTCGGTGCATTTGAGACCGAAGTCACCGAACGCAACCGAGGAACCCCGGGTTGCGACGCCGGTGTTGCGGCCTTTTTGCTCTTTGCGGTATTTTCTGCGAGCGGGTTGCAGCATTTTGATTCTCCGTTAATAGACCGATTACTCGGTCTTGGCACCGTCAGCTGCTGCAGCTGGCGCGGCTTTACGGACGCGCTTAACGGTGGTTTTCGGGGCTTCGCTACCAGGGGTAGCTTCAGCCGGCTTGTCGCTTCCATCCGCAGGTGCGGTGTTGGTCGCGCCGCGCGGTGCGCGAGCACCACGTGGAGCAGGACGGTCGCTGCCTGGACGATCACCAGGACGCGCATCACGGCGTGGGCCGCGCGGCTTGCGTTCTTCGTCAGGCACTTCCACCATCTTGGCGCCGGGCGCATCGTTGCGGCCCAGCGTGTCGCCCTTGTAGACCCAGACCTTGACGCCGATCACACCATAGGTGGTCTTGGCTTCGGAGGTGCCGTAGTCGATGTCGGCGCGCAGGGTGTGGAGGGGCACGCGGCCTTCGCGGTACCACTCGCAGCGAGCGATTTCAATGCCGTTGAGGCGGCCGGACGACATGATCTTGATGCCCAGGGCACCCAGACGCATGGCGTTTTGCATGGCGCGCTTCATCGCACGGCGGAACATGATGCGTTTCTCAAGCTGCTGCGTGATGCTGTCGGCGATAAGCTTGGCATCAATTTCAGGCTTGCGAACTTCTTCGATGTTCACGGCGACCGGCACGCCCAGCTGGCGGCTCAGTTCTTTCTTGAGGTTCTCGATGTCCTCGCCTTTTTTGCCGATCACGACGCCCGGACGTGCCGAGAAAATCGTGATGCGGGCATTCTTGGCGGGGCGCTCGATCAGAACGCGCGAAACCGCGGCGTTCTTGAGCTTGGCCTTGAGGTACTCGCGAACCTTGATGTCTTCGGCCAGCATGCCGGCGAAATCACGGTTGCTTGCGTACCAGCGGCTGGCCCAGTTGCGGCTAACTGCAAGGCGAAACCCGGTTGGGTTGATTTTTTGTCCCATATCCTGCTGCCTTTAGTTGCCAACCACCACGTACACATGGCACGTGGGTTTGCTGATGCTGTTGCCGCGGCCTTTTGCGCGCGCGGAGAAACGCTTGAGCGTGGCGCCTTGTTCGACGTAGATGGTTTTCACCTTCAGTTCGTCGATATCGGCACCATCGTTGTGTTCAGCGTTGGCGATGGCGGACTCCACAACCTTCTTGATGATTCCAGCAGCTTTTTTCTGCGTGAAATTCAGGATGTTGAGGGCTTGATCCACTTTCTTGCCGCGGATCAGGTCAGCGACCAGACGGCCCTTGTCGACCGACAGACGAACGCCCCGGAGGGTTGCACGTGTTTCCATGGTCTTTCCTTACTTTCTCACAACTTTTTTGTCAGCCGGATGACCTTTGAAAGTCCGGGTGAGTGCGAACTCGCCCAGCTTGTGGCCAACCATTTGATCGGTGATGTAGACAGGTACGTGCTGCTTGCCGTTGTGGACGGCGATGGTCAGGCCGATGAACTCGGGCAGGATCATGGAGCGACGCGACCAGGTCTTGATCGGCTTTTTGTCCTTGTTGGTAACGGCCTTGTCGGCTTTTGCTACCAAATGATGGTCGACAAACGGACCTTTTTTGAGTGAACGTGTCATGGGTTAGCCTTACTTCTTGCGACGCGAAACAATCATCACTTGCGTGCGCTTGTTGTTGCGGGTGCGGTAGCCCTTGGTCAGGTTACCCCATGGGTCGACAGGATGGCGGCCTTCGCCGGTCTTGCCTTCACCACCGCCGTGCGGGTGGTCAACCGGGTTCATCACCACACCGCGAACGGTCGGGCGAATACCCATCCAGCGCTTCACACCGGCCTTGCCGAGACGGCGCAGGCTGTGTTCTTCGTTGGCGACTTCACCGATGGTGGCGCGGCACTCGATGTGGATCTTGCGAACCTCACCGGAGCGCATACGCACCTGGGCGTAAGTACCTTCGCGGGCCAGCAGCGTTGCCGAGGTGCCGGCGGAACGGGCGATTTGCGCGCCCTTGCCGATTTGCATCTCGATGCAATGGATGGTGGAACCCACGGGGATGTTGCGGATGGGCAGCGTGTTGCCGACGCGAATCGGCGCTTCCGAACCGCTCACCAGCGTGGCGCCGACTTCAAGGCCGCGGGGGGCGATGATGTAGGTGCGCTCGCCGTCGGCGTAGCAGAGCAGGGCAATGTGGGCCGTGCGGTTGGGGTCGTACTCGATGCGTTCGACCTTGGCCGGAATGGCGTCCTTGTTGCGCTTGAAGTCCACCACACGGTAGTGGTGCTTGTGACCGCCGCCTTTGTGGCGCGTCGTGATGTGCCCGTTGTTGTTACGGCCGGCCTTCTGGAATTGTGGCTCCAGCAGCGGCGCGTAAGGCTCACCCTTGTGCAGGTGATCCCGGGAGATCTTCACCATCCCGCGCATGCCGGGGGAGGTGGGTTTCATTTTAATGACAGCCATTACGCAGACTCCCCACCGAGGTTGAGTTCCTGACCGGGCTTGAGCGTCACATAGGCCTTGCGAATGTTGTCGCGGCGGCCGATGGACTTGCCAAAGCGCTTGGTCTTGCCTTTGATGTTCAGGACGGCGACCGACTGGACGTCCACCTTGAACATCAATTGCACGGCGGCCTTGATTTCAAATTTGGTGGCATCCTGCAGCACCTTGAAGGTCACGGCATTGGTCTTGTCCGCGATCATGGTGGCCTTTTCGGACACGATGGGCGCGACCAGGACCTGCATCAGGCGGCCTTCGTCGAATTTCAGTTTTGGAGAAGATGGGTTACGGGCGCTCATGCGAACATCTCCTTGAGTTGGTCCATGGCAGCCTTGGTGACCAGAACCTTCTTGTAGTGGACCAGCGACACCGGATCGGCGTAACGGGGCTCAACCACGAGGATGTTCACCAGGTTGCGGGAAGCCAGGTACAGGTTTTCATCAACTTCATCAGCGATGACCAGCACCGAGTTGAGGTTCATGGCCTTGAACTTGTCGGCCAGGACCTTGGTCTTGGGCGAGTCCACGGTCAGGGAATCAACCACAGCCAGGCGGCCTTCACGGGCCAGCTGCGAGAAGATGGCGGCCATGCCGGCGCGATACATCTTCTTGTTGATCTTCTGCGTGAAGTTTTCGTCAGGCATGTTCGGGAAGATACGACCGCCGCCGCGCCACAGGGGCGAAGACGTCATACCAGCACGTGCGCGACCGGTGCCCTTTTGTTTGAAAGGCTTCTTGGTCGAGTGGCGGACCTGCTCACGGTCTTTCTGGGCGCGGGTGCCTTGGCGGGCGTTGGCCTGGAAGGCCACGACCACCTGGTGGACCAGGCTTTCGTTGTATTCGCGACCAAACACGGTATCAGGCACGTCCACTTTGGACGAAGCCAGACCTTGGTCATTCAGGAGTTCGACCTGCATCAGTTCGCTCCTTTAGCAGCGTTGGCGGGCTTGGCCTTGATCGCGGCGCGAACCGTGACAAAACCACCTTTGGAACCAGGCACAGCGCCGCGGATCATGAGCAATTGACGGGCTTCGTCGATGCGCACGATGTTCAGGTTTTGCGTGGTCACGGTGACGTCGCCCAGATGGCCCGTCATGCGYTTACCGGGAAACACRCGRCCKGGRTCYTGCGCCATACCGATRGARCCGGGAACGTTGTGCGAACGGCTGTTACCGTGCGACGCGCGTTGCGAGCTCATGTTGTGGCGCTTGATGGTGCCGGCGTAGCCTTTACCGATGGAGGTGCCCTGCACGTCCACCAGCTGGCCCACGGCAAACACATCGGCTGCGGGCACAACGGTGCCGGCGGCGTACTTGCCTGCGACGTCAGCCGTCACGCGGAATTCTTTCAGGATTTCACCAGCTTCAACGCCTGCTTTCGCAAGGTGGCCGGCGGCCGGCTTGGTCACGCGCGATGCTTTGCGTGCGCCAAATGCCACTTGAAGGGCATCGTAGCCGTCATTTGCTTCGGTTTTAACCTGGGTCACGCGGTTGTTCGATACATCCACCACGGTGACAGGAACTGTGTCCCCATCATCCGTGAACAGACGCATCATGCCAACTTTGCGGCCCAGCAACCCGAGGGAGTTGCTCAGACTCATGATGTGTTCTTTCGTAACTTTCACCGCTGCGACTTCAATTGGCCGCAGACGTTTTGATGTGAAAGACAGTTAATAAAACCGCCCAATCCATGCAGGCAAGAAGCCAACATGCAATGGACAGCCCAAGAGTATAGCCCAGGTCGCCAAAAATGGCAAACCCGGGCTAAAACCTGTCGATTTGGGGCCCGGCTTGTGGCCGAAACCCCGTTTTTTGCTTACTGCAACTTGATTTCGACGTCCACGCCGGCCGGCAGGTCGAGCTTCATCAGGGCGTCCACGGTTTTGTCCGTAGGGTCCACGATGTCCATCAGACGCTGGTGCGTGCGGATTTCCAGCTGGTCGCGGCTCGTCTTGTTGACGTGGGGCGAACGCAGGATGTCGAAGCGCTTCATGCGGGTTGGCAGGGGCACGGGGCCCTTGACAATCGCGCCGGTGCGCTTGGCGGTGTCAACGATTTCAGCTGCCGACTGGTCGATCAGCTTGTAGTCAAACGCCTTCAGGCGGATGCGGATTTTTTGCTTGGTGGCCATGGTAATTCCTTAGTGTTTGCGGAAATTACGCAATGATCTTGGCAACGACGCCGGCGCCGACGGTCTTGCCGCCTTCGCGGATGGCGAAGCGCAGACCTTCTTCCATGGCGATCGGGTTGATCAGCTTGACGGTGATCGACACGTTATCGCCTGGCATGACCATTTCCTTGC